>JBGSLY010000413.1:0-7802 GCA_041740435.1 Parasphingorhabdus sp. | reverse complement strand
CGGACCGACGCATAGAATTTCAGCGCATTACCGCCAGTTGTGGTTTCGGGATTGCCGTACATCACCCCAATTTTCATCCGCACCTGATTGATAAAAATTACCATACAGCGCGAACGGCTGATCGAACCGGTCAGTTTGCGCAGTGCCTGGCTCATCAACCGGGCCTGCAGACCAACATGGCTATCGCCCATTTCGCCTTCGATTTCCGCTCGAGGAACCAGCGCCGCCACCGAATCGACCACCAACACATCGACCGCATTGGAGCGCACCAGCGTATCGACAATCTCCAAAGCCTGTTCACCGGTATCGGGTTGCGAGACGATCAATTCGTCGATATCGACGCCCAGCTTTTTCGCATAGGCGGGATCAAGCGCATGTTCAGCGTCAACGAACGCCGCCGTGCCGCCAATTTTCTGCGCTTCGGCGATGGCATGCAGTGCCAGCGTCGTCTTGCCCGAACTTTCCGGACCGTAAATTTCGATGATCCGCCCCCGTGGAAGCCCGCCAATGCCCAAAGCAATGTCGAGGCTGAGCGAACCTGTGGAAACCGATTCGATTTCCATTGCCTCGCGTGAGCCCAGCTTCATCGCCGAGCCCTTGCCGAAAGCGCGATCAATCTGCGCCAACGCCGCGTCTAAAGCCTTTTGCCGGTCCATCGATTTTCCCTGAGTTTGTGATTCAACGACTCGCAGATTGCCTGCCATGATATGTCCCCTCGATATAGTGCCGTTTGTCATCGATCAACGGGTTCCGCCTCGACGATGACCTTATGTACCGGATATGTTCTTATAGAACAAGAGTGGAACGTAAATTTTTCAAAATTATTTATTCATACCTAATTTCAGTATTTTATACTGATTTATACCGAACCATCCTTAGAAGATGCCAGAATCGTTCCTACCCGTTCTGCGATTTGCTGCACGGAAAATGGTTTGGGCAAAAATGCGACATTGTCCAAAGCGATGGATTTGCGAAGCTGTTCCTGGGCATATCCCGACATAAACAGAATCGGCACATCCGGAAGCGCCTGACGAATCCGCTGGGCCATGGTCGGACCATCCATATTGGGCATCATGACGTCAGTAACGATGAGGTCAAAGGGATGCTCCGCCTCACGCAAACAGTCCAGCCCATCTTCGCCATCAACGGCACAGACCACCGAATAGCCTTGCCGGGTCAGTGCCCTTTCGGCGACGGTGCGGACCATATCCTCGTCCTCCACCAGCAAAATATGCCCGCTGCCCCATAGGTCTTTGCGGACCCTAGCAGCAGATTTCTGGGCAGGTAGTTCCTGAACATCGATAGGTCCGGAATGCACCGGAAAATAGACTAGGAACTGTGTTCCTTCCCCCACTTCGGATTCAGCGAAGATAAAACCGCCCGATTGTTTGACGATGCCGTATACCGTGGACAGGCCCAGTCCGGTCCCTTTGCCGACGTCCTTAGTGGTAAAAAACGGGTCGAAAATCTTGCCGAGATTGTCCGGCGCAATTCCCGTTCCCGTATCGGCTATGGAAAGCAGAGTATAGTCAACAGCGGGCATGATCCGGCTCGCCTTTTCGCGGATTTCATTGGCGGATACCGCCCGCGTTTCAATCGTGATCGTCCCACCCTTCGGCATGGCATCGCGGGCATTGACCCCCAGATTGATAATCACTTGCTCCAACTGTCCAGGATCGGCCCGCACCAGTCCCAGATTGCGGCCGTGCCGGACCTCCAGCGTGATATTTTCATGCAGCAACCGTTTTAGCAGATTAGACACATCCGCTACCACATCGGGAAGCTGGATAATTTGCGGACGAAGCGTCTGTTGCCGCGAGAACGCCAACAGTTGCCGGGTCAGGCCTGCCGCCCGGTTCGAATTGTTGCGGACCTGTTGGATATCATCATAATCGCTATCCCCCGGAACATGGCGGAGTAGCATCAGGTCACAATGGCCGATAATTGCGGTCAGGATATTGTTGAAATCATGCGCCACCCCGCCCGCCAATTGCCCGACGGCCTGCATCTTGGTGGCTTGGTTGACCTGTTGTTTGAGCCGGATTTCCTCCACATTGTCTTTTAGCGAGAGCAGCACCGCCGCTTCGCCCAATCCGCGCACCCCGGCAATGCCCAGTGCGACCGGATCATCGCCGCCGCGCAAGGTAACCGCTAAATCCCCCGACATCGGAGTTCCGCTGGCATAGCGGCGAACGGCATCGGCGACCGCAGACTTGTCCTCGCGGATCACCAGATCGCTGGGATAGATCGGTCTCTCTTCGGGCGCCATGCCGGCGGCCCGTGCAAAACTGTCGTTGATGAACAAGAACCGTCCGTCCCGGTCGGCCAGCGCAAGCCCCAAGGGCAGCAGCGACAACATCGCTTCCACTTGTTCCAGCGCCTTGCCGCGCTCAATCATGCCGCCATCATCATCGATCAGCAAGATGATCGCGGACGAAGTCTCGGTTTCTGGCTCCAGCGGAATATGAAACAAGCGAACGGGTGTTCCATAACGTCCCTCAACTTCGAAAAATATCGCTCCCTTGTCATCGGACCGAAGAAAATTGGCAAAACTACGTCCGGAAATATTGGTGTCAGTCTGTCCGGTCGCGCGCAACGCAAATGCGGCATTGCAGGCACGCAGCCGTCCTTCCGGTCCGATAACGGTGGCCATAATCCCCGCAAAAGACAGAGCATCCCCCACAGGTCCGCCGATCATCCGCATGGCTTCGTTGCCAACATCGACCTTAATCCGCGCCTCTATCGACCACAGCAGAAACTCCTCCGCCTGCCCCACCCGGCGAACAATCGCGTCATATTCGGCAGCGCCCCGTTTCAGGCCATCGGCGAAACCTTGACCATCCCGCCATGCCGCACGGCCCGCGGCGGTCAGCAGATCTTTACCGCCGTCATTCAGCGGCAGATCAGGAGGCACCGAAGGCCCAGAGAACCATTTGGTAAAACTGTCATTGGCGCACACCATCCGGCCGGCACGATCGGTGATTGCAATCGCCGCACTGCTGCGATCTGCTATCATCCGGGCAACCGTCCAATCGGCTGGTTCCTCCGCCTGCGCCTGTTCTGTCGCAGTACCCGAAGAGACAAACCACAAAATGGCGGCAATCGAGACAATAACAGCAAAAAAGCCGATCAGGAGCTTCAAATTGGGCAATTGCCAATAGAGAATGGCAACCGACGCCAGAATAGCTCCGGCCAATATGACCAACCGAAGCTTTTTTGACTCGTCGCGGCTATCGCTGCCCTGCCCCAGCAATGCCAGAGATTCCTGAGCGGCCATCAGATTTGCCCCGTCATATCGGATCGTCAGCCGACAATTGGCGCGACCGGATCTCCATAATGGCGCGCGCACGGCGGCGGACAACCAATTGGGTCCAGACAAAGCCGCTGATGACATAGCCCAAAGAGGCAAATACCACCGCTAGGATCACAAAACCAAACGCGGTCACACCCGCAGCCTCCAGGAAACTGCTGAACCACGCCATGGCACCGCTGTTCATTTGTTCGCCGATCTTTCCGGTCGTCATCGCGTCCATCGCCAAAGCGAACTTACCCACCTGATTGGCGGTCACCACCCAAAACGCATAGGTAAACGGGTTGGTGATGAAGGTCACCAACGCGGCGATCGGCACATTGGCCCTGACCGGCAGAGCCAGAAAGGCGGCGACAAAAATTTGTCCCACCGGCACCAGAAAAGCCGCCAACATCCCCAGAGCAACGCCGCGCGGCACCGAACGGCGGGTGAAGCGCCACAATTCGGGTCGCAAAATGCGGTGGGCAATCGGCTTCATAAAGCGATTTTCGCCCATTTCTTCGCGGGTCGGCATTTTCTTTGCCAGATAGCGGGCCATGCGTTTAACCATTGTTGCGCAACAGGCGTCCCTGCTCCCTCTTCCAGTCGCGTTCTTTTTCGCTTGCCCGCTTGTCGGGGGCCTTTTTGCCTTTGGCCAGAGCCAACTCGATTTTGGCCTTGCCCCGGCTGTTAAAGTAGATCGAAAGCGGAACCAATGTCATCCCCTTGCGAGCGACCGCGCCATGCATTTTATTGATTTCCCGGCGGTTGAGCAGCAATTTACGCGGACGCGTCGGGACATGGTTGTACCGGTTGCCGTGGCTCCATTCGGGGATATTGGCGTTGATCAGCCACACCTCGTCACCCGCAACTTCGGCATAGCTTTCGGCGATATTGCCCGAACCAAAGCGCAGCGACTTGACCTCGGTCCCGGTCAACATGATCCCGGCTTCGAATTTCTCGTCGAGCGAATAGTCATAGCGCGCTCGCCGGTTCTCGGCGACGGTTTTGACCTTTTCAAAGGCTTCGGGGCGGGGACGCGCCATTACAATAGCCCAGCATGGCTGAGGGCAGCGTCAACTTGCGTGCGCGATTCCGCGCTGCACGGCGTCAGCGGCAAGCGCATATCCTCGCCAATCCAGTCGTGCAGGCGCGACAAGGCGTATTTGACCGGCCCCGGTGATGCATCCGAAAACATCGCGTAATGAAGTGGATATAGCCGATCATTCAGTTCGCGTGCGAGCACATAATCACCGCTCATGCAGGCCGCCTGAAACTCCGCGCATAATTTTGGCGCGACATTCGCGGTGACAGAAATACAGCCCTGCCCCCCGGCGGCATTGAAGGGTAGCGCCAGCTCATCATCGCCGCACAATTGGGCAAAGGCCTTGGGAATCCCCATCCGATGATCGGTGACCCGGCTCAAATCGCCGCTGGCGTCCTTGATCCCGACAACGGTGGGCAGTTCGGCCAGCTTGCATACCGTTTCAGGCTCAATATCGGTTACCGTCCGTGCCGGCACATTATACAGGATCAGCGGTAGGGTATTGCGCTCCGCCAAAGTGGCGAAATGCGCATAAATGCCATTCTGATTGGGCCGGTTGTAATAAGGCGCAACAACCAAAGCCGCACTCGCACCCGATTTTTTGGAAAAATTCATATGCAGCAAGGCATTGGTCGTATCGTTGGAGCCGCATCCTGCGATCACCGGCACCCGTCCCGCCGCCTGCTCGACGCAAACTTCGATGACCCGATGATGCTCTGCATTGGACAGGGTTGACGCCTCGCCCGTGGTCCCACATGGGACGAGCGCGGACGAACCTTGCTCGATTTGCCAGTCCACCAGTCGCCGGAACGCCTTCTCGTTAAACGACCCGTCGCGAAAAGGAGTCACCAGAGCGGGAATTGAGCCGGAAAACATGGATTTTGTCCTTCAACCTTGGCTAAGACTCATCCACTATGAATATCGTCCCAATATGCCGTTCAGCGCCTGATAAGGAGCCTAACCCCATAATGTCCAGTATGGTTTCAAACTTAGTCATTGCCGCCTTGTTTTTCACCCCCGCGGCGGCATTTGCAGCTGATTCCTCGGATGCTCAGGGCCAATGGACAGTCGGTGGTACATCCCCATTCAACGACACGCTGTCCGACCCGACCCGAGGCAACGCCCAACTGGCATTACAACGGTGGCGGATATTGAGCCAATCGGACAATTATTCCTTCGATGATTATGCCGGTTTTCTGGTCAGCTATCCCGGTTGGCCCGAAGACACGCGGATGCGGCGCAATGCCGAGCGGGTATTGGATCTGAACACAGTTTCTGCAGGCCGCGTCCTTGCCTATTTCGAAAAGCTGGAGCCGCTTAGCAACGCGGGCGCAGGCAAATATGCGTTGGCGCTCGCCAATCAGGGCCAAATGGATAAGGCCCGCAATTGGGCCGTGAAGGCATGGCGCGGCGGCACCCTGCCCGAAGCCGATGAACAAGCGCTTTTGTCTCGCTTCACCGGCGTTTTCTCCGCCAGCGACCACGACGCACGAATGGATGCTCTGCTATGGGCCCGGGCAACGGTGCCTGCGGCGCGCCAACTAGGCTGGACATCGCCCAATGCGAGGACGGTGTTTGCGGCAAGGCTTGCACAGCTCACTAATGCCGCAGATGCTGACGTCAAGGCGTCGGAAGTGGCCGCTTTGGCGCGGACCGATCCAGGGTTTTTGGCTGATCGCGCTCGGTATCTGCGTGTCCGAGGCGACGCCTATGGTGCTCGTAACCTGATGGCCAGCCGCCCTGCATTGGACCGCCAGCCCGCCAATCCAGAGACATGGTACGAATCGATGCTGATCCTTGCAAGGGAATCAGCCAATGACAGCCAATGGTCGCTGGCCTATAACATCGCGTCAAAGGTCGACGATGCCTATGTACCCGGCACCGATATTTCGCAGCAATCGAGCGGGGTACGCGACAAATATACTGATCTGACTTGGCTTGCAGGCAATGCGGCGCTGTATAATCTAGGTCGTCCGCAAGATGCCATCGTGATGTTCGACCGCTATGGCAACGCGGCGCAGGGACCGCATGTCCGCTCCAAAGGTTTTTACTGGGCTGGACGCGCCGCTGAAGCCGCTGGCAAACGGGAAGAGGCGACAATATTTTTCGAGAAGGCCGCCGCCTATCCTGCTTATTTTTACGGCCAATTGGCGCATGAACGGCTGGGCCGCGCTTTGCCGCATTTCAAAACCACCGCCGATGCCAGTATTCCAGAGGAGAAGCGCGCTAGCTTTTATGCCGAACCGCTAACGCAGGCCACACGCATCATCGCGCGTGAAGCCGGATGGCGCGACCAGATCCGGTTTTACCGCGCGCTGGCGTTCAATGCTAAGGGTGAGGCCGATTATGCCCTGCTTGCCGATTTGTCGCGGCAGACGGGGCGGCGTGATCTAGGGGTCATCGCGGCCTTGAGCGCGCACCGCGAGGGATATCTGGACTACGACCCAACCGCCTTCCCCACCATGGCAGTGCCCTATGGACACGAATCCAATTGGACGATGATCCACGCCATTACCCGGCAGGAAAGCCAGTTTGCCGAAGGAGCGATCAGCCATGCGGGAGCGCGCGGCTTGATGCAGCTGATGCCCGGCACGGCGCGCGAACAATCCGGGAAACTGGGGCTTAGTTATAATATGGCGGCGCTGACCGATGATCAGCAGTATAATATCCAGCTCGGCAGCGGCTATTTCATGCGGATGCTGGATTATTATGGCGGCAGCTACCCGCTGGCGGTGGCGGCCTATAATGCCGGCCCCGGCAATGTGAACAAATGGCTGCGCGCCAATGGCGATCCGCGTATGGGCGGCATCGACTGGCTGCGCTGGATCGAGCAAATCCCGATCTATGAAACCAAAAACTATGTGCAGCGCGTGCTGGAAAACGCGGTTGTATATGACAGCATGAACCCGCGCGGCCCGACCTTCCGGTCGGACACTCCGCTGAGCCGCTTTATTGGAAAGAACTCCAAAGGCTGAGCAGACCGATGGATGGCCCGCCCAATTATCTGACGCCTACGGGCTATGCGGCGCTGCACGCGGAATATGACCGGTTGCTATCGGTTGAACGCCCAAAGACAGTCGACATCGTCAGTTGGGCGGCGGGCAATGGCGACCGAAGCGAGAACGGCGACTATATTTATGGCCGCAAACGGCTGCGTGAAATTGACGGACAGCTAAACCGGCTTTCGAAAAAGCTCAAAAACGCGCGTGTAGTCGATCCGGCGCTGCAGGCAGATCAGTCGCGGGTCTATTTTGGGGCAACCGTCAGCATAGCGGACGACAATGACGAACATCGCGTGGTGACCTTAGTCGGCGATGTCCGGCGTGTTCAGCTTCCCGGCGGAGTTAAGGAATGGGAGATTCTGGGGATTACCTACCCACAGGTATAGGGGTGCTCCTGCGCAGGCAGGAGCCTCATGTCCAGTTTCTCTTCCATTAGACGCGCTGCAGATAGGTTCCCGCCTGCGCC
>JBGSLY010000412.1:0-6926 GCA_041740435.1 Parasphingorhabdus sp. | reverse complement strand
TGAGATAACCGGTCGTCACCTCAATATTTCCATTGCTCCTGCGGAAAAGCATCAAACATCGCGGCTGCTGAACGCCATTGCCTCTCCCAATGTGCTGGTCCGTGAAGCGGTCATGGCCTCTTGCGCGGTGCCCGGTGTGTTCCCGCCGGTCACTTTATACGCCCGCGATAGCCGGGGAGAGAAAAAGCCCTATTTGGCCAACCGCAAATGGGTCGATGGGTCGGTCAGTGATGACCTCCCCGTCAAGCGGCTGGCGCGACTCTATGGCGTCAATCACCATATTGTTTCACAGGCCAATCCGCTGATCACCCCCTTTGCGCTCGATATGACGTCGCAGAGCGGGCCGATGTCGGCGATCCGCAACGCCTCGATTGTCACCTTCAAGGCCTGGGTCAACGCGAATGCGACCTTGATGCAAAAGCCGCTATCCTACTTTCCAGTGCTGAATTCGGTAACCAACATGGCGCTGTCGGTTATCAATCAGGATTATACCGGCGACATCAACATGATCATGCCGCCGCGTTTCTGGCGGCCTTCCAAATTGCTAGGCACATTGACGGTTGAGGAAATTCGCGAGCTGATGGATTTGGGCGAACGGGTTACTTGGCCAAAGATCGAGATGGTCCGGACTCAAACCAAAATCAGCCTGACGCTCGAACGGATTTTGGCCGAATTCGACCGCGAGCTTGTGACCGATTATGAAATCGTCGAAGCCAATGTGGAACCGATTAGGAAAAGGGCATGACCGCTACCTCTAATTCTTTGACATTGCCGCCGCAGTCCGTGGCAGCGGGTGCCAAGCTGTTCTGGCATAGATGGAAAGCGACGAGAGCGGCCAAAGCGGTGGTTGTCATCGTGCATGGCTATGCCGAGCATTGCCGCCGCTATGACCATGTTGCGGCGCATTTGAATGCTTGCGGCTATGTGGTATTTGCGCTCGACCATTGGGGGCATGGCCAATCGGTGGGGACGCCGGGCTTTGTGCCCGCTTTTTCGGCCTATACCGATGGTGTCACCGCTTTGTTGCAGGAGGTAGATCGCGCTTTTCCCGATTTGCCCAAGGTGCTGCTCGGGCACAGTCTTGGCGGTCTGATTGCAGCGCGGTATCTGCTCGACCATCAGGATAAATTTGTCGCGGCAGTCCTGTCTGGTCCTGCAATCAAGGCGGCGGAGGAGCCTTCGGCGATCATGATGACTATCGCCAAAATCGCCAGCAAACTTGCCCCGAAAATGGGTGTAGTCAAACTGGATGCGAATGGGGTGAGCAGGGACCCGCAGGTGGTGGCGAACTATCTGGCCGATCCTTTGGTCTACAAAGGCCCGATTGGTGCCCGGTTGGCGATGGAAATGTTCACGGCCATGCATGCGGTTCAGGCGAATGCCGCTAAAATAACCCTGCCGCTACTTGTCCTGCACGGCGAGGATGACAGCCTGACGGCGGTAGAGGGCTCGCGCTTTTTGAATGATCACGTTGGTTCGGTGGACAAGAAGCTGATGCTGTACCCTGGACTGTATCATGAAATTTTCAACGAGCCCGAACAAGCCGCTGTGCTGAAAGATATGACCGATTGGCTGGACAGTCGGATCACACAGTGAGTCCTATCGAAAGAGAGTATTTATGAGTATTTGGCAGATTATTGGCCTGTTAGCACTGGTTTTGGTGCTGGCACCCGTTGCGTTTTATCTGGTTTCCCCGCGTGCCGCCTATCGCGTGTTACAGGGGATGATCCGGCGGCGTGGCCGATTGACGCTAAAGCATGTCACGGTCGGCGGTACCCGTTGGCCCTATCTGGAGGGCGGACCGAAGGGGCAAGTCCCCGTCGTTCTGGTGCACGGCTTTGGCGGAGACAAGGACAATTGGTCGCTGTACGCCAAGGAACTGACCGACAAGCATCATGTCATTGCGATGGACCTGCCGGGATTTGGGGAAAACGACCGCTCCATGGCCCTTGACCATAGTATGGACGCGCAGACCGACCGTATTCTTGCTTTTCTGGATGCGCTGAAAATCCAGACCTGTCATCTGGGCGGCAACAGTATGGGCGGCTATCTGACGCTGCTATTTGCCCTGAAATATCCTGAAAGACTGGCCAGCATCACCTTGTTCAACAATGCCGGCGTGCAGGGTGCAAATAAGAGTGAGCTGGAAGGTCAGGCTGAAGACGGAGAAAATCCTCTGGTGCCGCAAAATTTGGCTGAGATGCGCAAGATGTTGGGCTTCATCGCCTATAAACCGATGAAGGCACCCAATGGTCTTCTGAAGGTGTTCCTGTCGGATATCCAAGCTCATAATCAAACGCTCGACACGATTTTCTGGACGCTCGTCAACGGTATTCAGGAAAACCCGCTCAATGATGCGATCCGGAACATAAAATTGCCGTGCCTGATCATTTGGGGCCGGCATGACAAGTTGATCGATGTCAGTTGCGTCGATGTGCTGCAAAACGGAATAGCGGGCAGCGAAGCGGTCATTCTGGAGGAAACCGGCCATGTGCCGATGATCGAGCAACCGGTACAAACCGCGCAACATCATCGCAGGTTCCTTGCCAAACTTTAAGTTTCCCGCCATTCTATCCGGTAACCGGCGCAATAGTTCGGATATCTGGGGGAGGGCGGCGCTATGCGGCTGAAGGTTGGAATTTTGGGTGGCGGTTCATGGGGTACGACTGTGGGCGCGCTGGTATCGCGCAACGCACCGATTACTTTATGGGCCCGCGATGCCGAAACGGTCGCTGAAATCAACACGCATCACCGGAACAGCCGGTATTTGCCCAATGCCCGTCTGCCCATCGCGCTGACCGCTACAGAGTCGATTCCAGAGGCGGTTGGCAATGCCGATGTGGTTGTGATGGCGATTCCTTCGCACAATTTCCGTTCGGTTCTGGAGGAGGCCAAACCGCATCTGCGTCCGTGGGTGCCGGTGATCAGCCTGACCAAGGGGTTGGAGCTATCAACCGGGAAACGGATGACCGAAGTCATTCGGGAAGTGCTTCCCGGTCATCCGGTCGGCGTCCTGACCGGGCCCAATCTGGCCCGCGAAATCATGGAGGGGCAAGCAGCGGCCAGCGTTATTTCCATGGAGGACGAGATCATCGTTCGCGAGCTGCAAAAGATTTTTCATTCCGGTCTGTTCCGTGTCTATACCAACACCGATTTGCTGGGCTGTGAGCTTGGCGGCGTGCTGAAAAATATCATCGCCATCGCGGTCGGCATGGGTGATGGTTTGGGGGCAGGGGACAATACTCGGTCCGCCCTGATCACGCGCGGACTTGCCGAAATTACCCGATTGGGCGTTGCTATGGGCGGCAAGCCAGAGACATTTTCCGGCCTGACCGGGATGGGCGACATGATCGCGACCTGCACCAGTCCGCTGAGCCGTAACCGGCATGTCGGCGTCGAATTGGGCAAGGGCCGACGGATTGATGATATCATCGCCGAAATGACTATGGTGGCAGAGGGCGTAAAGAGCGCCCCGACCGTCATCGCCATGGCAAAAAAATATCGGGTGGAAATGCCAATTGCTCAGGATGTTTTTGAAGTGACGCAGGGCCGAAAGTCGGCTGTGCAGGCCTATCGCGGCCTGATCCGTGCCGCGGCTGGGTCGGAAGCTGAGGCTGGCTAACACCCCCTTGGCAACAATTGGATCATGCAACCCCGGTCGCCGAAAGCCCCTTTTGCGCGGCTAAGCGATTCTTTTGTAACTAGATTTTGTGAATCAATTGAATGGCTTGCGTAATATTTCAGCAAATACTTGCATTCTTTTGAGACACGCCATAAAATCGGTCTGTTCAACCAGCTGGCTTGGGTTAGGGTGCCAATCGAATCCAGATAGCGTAAGGGTGAGTATCTATGTTTCGAAACCGATCGGCGAATGATCTTCCCGACCCCGGCACCTTAGGGTCGATTGTCCCGTTTCAGCCAGAACGCGCCTTCAATGTTCTAGATCACCGCTTTGAGCATATTCGGGTGCGCATGGACGCGGATGACGAGATTTTCTGGTGCTTTATGGACCAGAAATCGCGGCCAAGTTACACCTATGAACTGGGCTATGAGATACAGATGGTGCAGGATTGGATGCGTACCCATTACGCCAATCCCCTCATCAAACCGGAAACACCGATCAGCTATTTTGTGTGCGGCTCCAAAACTCCGGGGATATACAATCTTGGCGGCGATTTGAAGCTGTTTGCAGATTGTATCCGGCGCGGCGATCTCGACGAGCTGAAAAAATATGCGCGGACCTGTGTCCAGATGCAATATGCCAATAGCATCGGCTATGGCGCTCCGGTTATCACTTTTGCTCTGGTGCAAGGGGATGCGCTGGGCGGCGGTTTTGAGCATGCCTTGGCGTTCGACATTCTGGTGGCCGAACGCAGTGCGCGCCTGGGGCTGCCGGAGATATTGTTCAATCTTTTTCCCGGCATGGGTGCCTATAGCTTTTTGCGGCGGCGATTGGGCCGCAAGCGCACCGAACAGTTTATTTTTGAAGGCAATCTCTATTCAGCGGAGGAACTGCACGCGCTGGGGGTCGTGGATATTTTGGTCGAAGATGGACAGGGCGAGCGGGCGATTGTCGACTATGTACAGCAAAACCGCAAACGCTTCGCTGCGGAACGCGCGGTCTATCGTGCGCGCCGCGCCTCCAGTCCGGTTTCTATGCAGGAACTAATCGATATCACTGACATTTGGGCGGAAACGGCCATTGAGCTGGGCGAGGCCGATGTTCGGAAAATGGAGCGATTGGCGGCGGCACAGGAACGCAGGATCATGAAAAACCTGTCGGTGGTAAGCGGCTGATTTATCTATCCGATCTATTGAAGATCACCCGTTCAGGATATTCCGGGATGGGCTTTGGTCCCGCAAGATGGTTCGGATTTCGCTATTGATTTGCTCCACCTGCTCCTCCACTTTTTGCAGGTGCAATTGGGCCCGATTGGCAAATTCCGCTTCCGGGATGACTTCCAATATGGCGCAAAAATCAAACAGGGTTCTGGCTCCGATATTTCCGGCGCTGCTTTTAAAGGCATGGGCGTGGAAGCGAAAATCCTTCACGTTGTTCTGCTCGACCGACATCCGAAATTGCGCCAGCACCGCACTGGTATCTTCCAGATAGCCTTCCAGCACTGCCTGCAGGAAATCGTCTCCGCCAATGGATTGCAAATAGTCGATTTGTTCTTTCGCGAGGGCGGGTTGCAACGGCGACTGATTTCGGGCCGGTATTATAGGTGCAACCTTGCCCTGTATATCTTCGACGACGCCCATCTCCTGCTGAGCATGGCGGGAGGGCACCACCTCGGCAATGATCCGCAACAGCTCCGTCGCTTCAACCGGCTTATTCAGCCGCATATCCATTCCGGCACGCAGACATTTTTGCTCGGTCTCCGAGGTCGAACCGGCGGTAAGAGCTATCAGCGGCAAGCGATGCCGCGGGTTTTCCATGGCCCGCCAGATTTTGGCCGCTTCCACCCCGCCCAAACGCGGCATGTTCACGTCTAAAAAGGCGATATCAAACCGTTGAGCTTCCATGCAGGACAGCGCTTCTTCACCATCTTGGGCGATGACCACTTCGTGTCCGGCATTGGACAAAATGGTATCGAGCACCATTTGGTTGGTTCGATTGTCATCGGCGACAAGGATCTTGCAGGGCTGAAATGACGTCTGGATCTGCTCGTCATCATTTAACGTTGCGGATTGCACCGGCGAACCGGAAAAAGAGCATCCAATTTTCGCAGCGCTTCGCAAACTTTCAAAGGTCGGGCTGGCCGGGATAATCGAGGCAAAAGATGCTCTCAGGCGAATTTCCTCAAGCGACGGGGTTTGCACATCAGACAATAGCACCGGTGCCAGTCTGGAATGCCGGAAAAGCGCCCAAAATTCGGCATTGTTCTGCATCCGGTTTGCAACCGACTCGTCGATGATCGCGGCATCGAAATTCTCCAGACTGATACCGGCCAAAAGGTCCAGCGGATCGCGACCGATGCAATCGATATGCAGTATATCGGGCGCACTTTGGCGGCTTGAACCGCTTTTGATGGTGCAAGGGGAGCGGCTGTCGGCAAGCGACAGAATGCGCAGCAAATTGTCAATGACTGGCGCTTCGCTCGCGGTTTCGGCAGCAAGTTCCACCGGACATTCGACCCGGAAGGTGCTGCCTTGGCCTAAAGCGCTGTCCACAGTCACATCGCCGCCCATTTGACGCGCCAAGTGACGGCAAATCGCAAGACCCAGGCCTGTGCCACCATAATTTTCTTTTATCGAATCTGAAGCCTGCTCAAACACCTCAAAAATCCGGTGATGATGCTCGGCGGCAATGCCGGGGCCTTGGTCGGACACAGCAAACCACAGCGTCGGTACCGCGCTGGTGTCCATATAACCGCAGTGGATCAGAATTTTGCCCTTGTCGCTGAACTTGATCGCGTTGCTCGTCAGGTTGAGGAGAATGTTGCGTAAACTGTCAACCTGACCAGTGACCAATCGATCTGCCAACGGTTCGGCTTGCAGCTGAATTTCCAAACCCTTTTGTTCCGCGCTAAGGACCAGAATATTGCGCACATCGGTCATCAGATCGGTCAGCCGGAATCGCTGCAAGGACTTTTCGCTTCGATGCGAATCCGACTTCGCGAATTCCAGCAACTGGTTGATCAGGTGCAATAGGTGCCGGCCAGCCGAGACACTGGTTTCGATCATGTGCCGCTGATGCTCAGGCAATTTTGTCTCCAGCATCAATGTCCCGTAACCGATGATCGCGGTGAGCGGGGTTTTCAGTTCATGACTGACGCTGGCAAGGAACACACTTTTCGCCTGATTGGCCTTTTCGGCCTCGTCCCGTGCGGCGGATAATTTGACAATCAGGGTCGAGCAATAGGCGGGAATGACGATCAGCGCCGCGACCAAAGAGACCGACAAATAGACATGCTCATACCAAT
>JBGSLY010000411.1:0-2214 GCA_041740435.1 Parasphingorhabdus sp. | reverse complement strand
GTGGGACAGAGCTTGCCCGATTTGCCGCTAACCACCCCCGATGGCGGACCGGTCCGCGTGTCGGATTTTGCCGGGCAAACGCTGGTGCTCTCTTTCTACCCCAAAGACAACACGCCGGGCTGCACCACCGAGGCGCTTGATTTTTCCGCCGCCCTGCCCGACTTTGCCGCCGCGGGCTGCGCTGTGCTGGGCGTGTCGGCCGACAGCCCGAAAATGCACCAGAATTTCATCACCAAACAATCGCTAACCGTCCCGCTCGCCTCCGACGAGAGCACCGAGTTTATGGCCGCGATCGGCGTGTGGGCGGAAAAGCAGATGTACGGCAAAAGCTATATGGGCATCGTCCGCACCACCCTGCTGATCGGTCCGGACGGGACCGTGCTGCGGGTATGGCCGAAGGTGAAGGTGAAAGGCCATGTGGCGGAGGTGTTGGCGGCTTTGGGGTAGGGGGGATGAATTGGTACGATCCAGACGAGAGCTATGGACAGTGCGCAAAGCCTGGAATCTACCGATTTACTATAGAAGATGTTGGAATCTATGTCGGCCGCTACACAAACGCATCCCGGCCTCGCCGAGAGTACCGAAATAATGTGCAAAAGCAAATTGAAGGGCGCCCTTACAGAAAAAATAATCCGGGTGGCTTCCGAGCCATCCACATTGAACTTTATCGAGCGTTGCAAGATGGTCGTTCAATACATTTCGAGATAGTGGAAAATGTTGAGTGCCCCAGACTGAACGAGAGGGAGCGGTATTGGATAGAGAAAGTACCAATGGAGCTTCGTTTGAACGGAAAAAGACGGCCAAAATGATTCAATCCGTCTGCGTCGCTGCCTCAATCCTCCCCGGAACGGGGAGGGGGACCATCCAAAGGATGGTGGAGGGGCCGGTATCCGCTTTGCGCCAACCTTTGAAGCTGCACATTGGTGTGCCCATCAACAATAAGTTGCGGCGGGTTATGGCATTTGCAATATCGTCGATGCCTTCCGGCTAAGGAGATGACATGTACCGGTTGATTTTACCTGTAATTGCTGTCGCCCTGATCGGGGCTGGCGAGCCAGACAAGAAAAAATCCGGACTAGCTCCTCAAGCACCGCCCGTAGCTACGGCACAATATGGTGACGAACCGGGGACAACGCTTTTGAGCTTGCTTCCGCTGGCCAAGTCCCCCGATGGCTTGGTGATATTCTATGATGAAAACAGCCGAAGGCCGAGTGTCTCTGGTCCCGGAGCGGTTGCCTATCGGATACTGACATTATACGCCAAACCGCAGATGATTTTCGGTGCTCAGTCTATTGGCGTTTGGTCGCATATGATCACCAATTGCCCGACAGGAATGTTTCAGCAGGAAAAAATGACCCCGGTAAAAGGGCCGGGCTTTATAACAAATGGAACCTCCGTCGCGGCTGTCACTCCACAAGTGACCGCTCCGTCAGGCAGCGGGCCAGCAGCCATCAATCGCTTGGCTTGCGAAAATGCCCCCGCCATTCATGCTGGAAATCGTCTGCGCACGCTGGCGGCCGCCTACGCGTTCATGGCCGGAACGGAAAATTCCGGGCTGAAGCCCGTCACGCCCCTTTCAATCTATCCCAAAGCCCCCAGCGGCAAAGCTCATCTGTTGAAAATTGAGCCGTCCAACAAGACTCCGACCGAGAATGAATATTTTCAGGGATTGGTGACGGCATCCTTCCTAGATCTGGGCAGCGTTGAGCGCCATGGTGAACATGCTGTGGTGTGGCGGCTGTCCATCGAATCGCCAAAGTCGTATCTGATCGGCGGCGATGCCTTTCAGGCGAAAAACGGTTTTGCCGCGTGGCAAAGATTATGGGTTGACTGTAAAGCGCGGGAGCGAAAAACTCTGGGCGGCGTGGCCTTGTCGCCTGAATTGAAGCCTGGAAATTATGGGCTGAACCGGATGGAACCGATGCCGTTCCTTGAGGCAGACAAGATTTACGGCGAATATTTTCCCGTGTCCCGGCTTTGTTCAACTAGCAGCGGGGTGCTGCCGGCACTGACCGATATTGATCAAACGATCCGAACGGAAAGAGTGCGGTTGGAGTCCGAAGCGAAGTCAATTCGGGCAGCCCGCCCATAAGCGGCATTCCCCTTATGGTTCCAACATGCTGACCCACTCCACCATCGCCAACGCCATGCGTGCCGTTTTGCTCACCGCCGATCCTTATGCCAAGGTGCGAGCGGCGCGGTTGACGGCGCGGC
>JBGSLY010000410.1:0-2393 GCA_041740435.1 Parasphingorhabdus sp. | reverse complement strand
CAACCGCGCCTTAACCGCCATCGCCAACACCCGCTTCGTCCCCGAAAAGGGCCGCAACCGGATCGGCAGCATGGTCGAGGGGCGTCCCGATTGGGTGCTCAGCCGCCAGCGGGCATGGGGGGTGCCAATCACCTTGTTTGTCAATCGCAAATCGGGCGAATATCTCGTCGATCCAGCGGTCAATGCGCGCATTGTTGCCGCCATCCGCGAAGAGGGCGTCGATGCGTGGGATGCGGCACGGGCACAGGATTATCTGGGCAGCGATTATGATGCGGCGGATTATGAGCAGGTGCTCGACATTCTCGACGTCTGGTTCGATTCGGGCTGCACCCATGTGTTCACGCTGGAGAGCGGGCGCTGGCCGGTGCTGCAATGGCCCGCCGACCTCTATCTCGAAGGCAGCGACCAGCATCGTGGCTGGTTCCAGTCGAGCCTGTTGCAAAGCTGCGCCACCCGGGGCCGTGCGCCCTATAACGCGGTGCTGACCCATGGTTTTACCATGGACAAGGCGGGCAAGAAAATGTCCAAATCCTTGGGCAACACCATCGATCCGTTGAAGCTGATGGAGCAATATGGCGCGGATATCATCCGGCTATGGGCGCTGTCGGTTGATTTTACCGAAGATCACCGGATCGGCGATGAAATCCTGAAAGGGGTCGCGGACCAATACCGCAAACTGCGCAACACCTTCCGCTATCTGCTCGGCGCGCTGGAGGGATTTGACGAGGGCGAGCGGGTCGATGTCGCGGCGATGCCGGAGCTGGAGCTATACATGCTCCATCTGCTCGGCGAGCTGGACGGCAAATTGCGGCAGGCGGTCGCGGACTTCGACTTCAACGCCTATGTCCGGCTGCTGACCGATTTCGCCAATGAGGATTTGAGCGCGTTCTTCTTCGATATTCGCAAGGATTGCCTGTACTGCGATGTTAATCCGGAAAGCGGCTTCGAGACCGAAAAACGCCGCGCCTACCGCACGGTGCTCGACATCGTATTCCACGCGATGATCCGCTGGGCCGCGCCGGTGCTGGTGTTTACCAGTGAGGAAGTGTGGGGGACGCGGTTTCCTGATGCGGGTTCGGTGCATTTGCTGGAATGGCCGGTGTTGCCCCTCACCCGCCACCCCCTTTCCCGTCACCCCAGCGAAGGAGTTTCGGGTCGGTTCGTCTCCCAGACGAACCTTGAACATGCGGGGCATGTTCAACCCGATACTGGTCCAGCCCATATTGACGCAGAGGGAGGCGATATGGGGACAGGCGGGTTGGGTCCCAGCCTACGCTGGGACGACGAGTTGGTTTTGAAGTGGAAAGAAATTCGTTCGTTGCGCGCAGTTGTGACCGAAAGAATCGAACCGTTGCGACGAGAGAAAGTTATTGGATCGAGCCTTGAGGCAGATGTCCAGCTCCCGAATCTGGCCGCTATATTAGGCGACTATCAAGACGAAGAGGAATTGCTGTCAGAGTTCTTTATCACTGCATCTGCCACTCTCGTCGTTGGATTGGATGAAATTACAGTCACCAAAACCACCCACCACAAATGCGGCCGCTGCTGGCGGCACCTGCCCGAAGTCACCCATGACGGCGCGCTGTGTGACCGTTGTGACACGGTGCTGGCGTCATGAGCGAGCCTGTTACAAAATACCGCCGCCAGGGGCTGCTGCTCGCCTTCGCCATTTTCGTGGCCGATCAGATCGCCAAATATCTGGTCACCGTGCCGCTGAATCTGGAGGCGGCGCGCAGCATAGAGATTTTGCCGTTCTTCGACCTGACCTGGGCGCAGAATTACGGGGTGTCGATGGGGTTTCTGACCGCCGATAACGACATGCAACGCTGGATGCTGGTAGCGATGACCTTTGTTATTGCGTTGGTCGTTCTGGCCTGGATGCGGCGAGAGGCGCTGCGCGGCGACATATTGGCGCTGGGCATGATTTTGGGCGGGGCGTTTGGCAATATCGTCGACCGGGCGCGGCTGGGCTATGTGGTGGATTATGCCGATCTGCACATTGGCGAGTTTCGTCCGTTTCTGATTTTCAACATTGCCGATGCGGCAATTACCATCGGCGTCGTTATCCTGCTTGCGCGCGCGTTGCTATTGCGCGAAAAGGACGATAACGGGGCGGACAGAGGAGCGTAAATTATGAAGACATCTGTTTCGGTTCTGGCCCTTGGCGCACTTGGCCTGTTGTCGGCGTGCGGTTCGTCGGGTCTGTTCGACCGCGACCGTCCCGATGAATTCGCGGTATCGCGGCAAGCGCCGCTGGTGATCCCGCCCGATTTCGCGATGAACCCGCCGCGTCCCGGTGAGCCGCGCCCGCAAACCGGCGGTGTACAGCAGCAGACGCTGGAAGCAATGTTTGGCGGCACGGCGCAGCGTAGTGGCACCGAAGCGGCAATCGT
>JBGSLY010000409.1:0-7091 GCA_041740435.1 Parasphingorhabdus sp. | reverse complement strand
TTACTGGCAAATCGCTGGGCACGGTGTTCCGGGAAGAAATTGCCGAGCCTTTGGGTGCCGATTTCCACATCGGTCTGCCCGCATCCGAAGACCACCGCGTCGCCGACCTGATCCCGCCGCCCGCCGGAATCAGCGAATTTGGCAGCGAGATTCAGCGCAAGAGCCTCGCCAATCCGCTGATCGACCCGCTCGATACCCGGACGCGGGCGTGGCGCGGGGCAGAAATTCCGGCGGCTGGCGGCACTGGCAATGCGCGGGCCGTGGCAGAGATTCACGCGGTGCTCGCCAATGGCGGCATGGCCAAGGGCAAACGGATCTTGTCCGAGGCCGGTTGCCGCAAGGCACTGGAGCTGCAAGTATCGGGCGACGATCTGGTGCTGACCGGCTTTCCGATCAGCTTTGGCATGGGCTTTGGCCTGCCGGGCGTGATGATGCCGGTCAAAAATCCCAACACGATCTTCTGGGGCGGCTATGGCGGGTCGATCATCGTCATCGATATGGACGCGCATGCGACCTACAGCTTTGTCATGAACAAGATGAACAGCAGCCTGACCGGCGACACCCGCACCGCCGCGTTAATCGGGACGATGTGGATGGCGGGGGGTTAAGGGGAGTCAAATCATAGGAAACGCTTGCTAACAAGAAAAGTAATTATGCCCAAAGGCAACAGAATTGCACTTTGCGCTCTTCTTTCAGTAAGCTAAGTCGGGTTCGCCATTTGGGGGGAGTTTATGACCGACACGCCGCGAACGCCGGACAGCGCCTTTATCTTTCATGGGCGGTGGCAGCAGTTTTTGCCGATTGCGGCGACCAATTTGCTACTGACTCTGGTCACATTGGGAATTTACCGATTTTGGGCGACGACGCGGGAGCGGCGTTATTTTTGGGCGCAAAGCGAGTTTATCGATGAGCGGCTGGAATGGACCGGCACCGGGAAGGAGCTGTTGATCGGCTTTTTGATGGTGCTGCTGCTAATGGGCATCCCCCTGTTCATCATCAATTTTGCGGCGCAGGCTTTGGTGCTGCAGGGACAGAATGCGCTGGCCGGGATTTTGGGTGGCGGCGCGTATCTGGTGATATTTTACCTGCTGGGCATCGCCCGGTTCCGCGCATTGCGTTACCGGTTGGGGCGCACCTATTGGCATGGCATCCGCGGCGGCAGCGATGATCCGGGGTTTAAATACGGTTGGTCCTATATGTGGAAGACCTTTCTGGGTTATCTGCCCTTTGGCCTTGGCATCCCTTGGGCGATGGGCAGCCTTTGGAACGAGCGTTGGAACGCGATGAGCTTTGGCCCGCACCAGTTCCAGTCGCGGGTGCATTATGCCGATTTTTTCGGGCGGTTTTTCCTGTTTTACCTGCTGCCCTTCGCCATCTTCATCCTGATCGCGGCAATGACCTTTGCTGCCGCCGGATTGACCAGCGGCGGGATGCGTGGGGTTGGTGCCTTTGCCGCGGTCGGCGCGATTGTGGCGGTGGTCGGCACCTATCTGCTGATAGGTCTGGTTGCGCTGGCCTTTTATGCCAAGTTTTTCCGCGAGGCGGTGAAGGCGCTCGACCTGCATACGCTCGATCTGGAATTTACCGCCCGGACGATGGACTGGATCAAGCTGCTGCTGGGTGATGCCGCGCTCTATCTGCTCGCTGGTCTGGTTGCGGCGCTGCCGGTCGCCTTGGTGGTCGGATCGATGGGGCTATTTGACGGACTGGCCCTGCCCAATCCGGAGCAGATTTCTCCCGCGCTGGCACAGGGGTCGATCGTCGGCATATTTCTGGTCATCATCCTGCCGCTGATGCTAGTCGGGCCGTTCATCCGTTATCGCCACTGGAAGTTCTTCATTACCTATATGGAGGCCTATGGCGAAATTAATCTCGATGAACTGACCCAGTCGCCGACCGCCCGGTCCAAGCATGGCGAAGGCCTACTCGACGCATTGGATGTGGGGGCGCTTTGAACGATTTTATCAATATCTGGCACTATGACGGCGACAGCGCGATCAAACGCAGCCCCGAACTCGAAATAGTCGGACGCAGCTTCTTGCTGGTCGAGCGCGAATGGCGGACCGGCCCGTTCGCCTTTGCCGATCTGGTCTGGCAGGGGATGGTGGGCAATGCTTTGGTCTATGGCTTGGCCGGAAAGGACGGCTGGCGGCTGGGTATCGAGGGACCAATTCCGGACGATTTGGCCACAAAACTGCCGCTGCACCGCGATTTCGGTGGCTGGATTGACCGGGTAGGCTGGAAGCGTGCGGCGGTGGTTTTTACCGTGGTCAGCGCGCTGGTCATTGGTGCAGCGCTCAAGGTACCCGAATGGGCCGCGCCCTTTGTCCCCAAAAGCTGGGAAGCCAAAATGGGTGATGCGATGGTCGGTGATCTGGGCGGGCGGATCTGTCACACCCCGGCGGGCGACAGGGCGTTGGCTAAGCTGGTTGGCGCGCTGGAGGCCGATCCAGAGGATTTGCAGGTGATGGTCGCCAATATCGACATGGTCAATGCCGCCGCTTTGCCCGGCGGCAAGGTCCTGCTGTTCAACGGACTGGTGCGCGAAGCCAAGTCCGCCGACGAGGTTGCCGGGGTGCTGGCGCACGAAATCGGCCATGTGCGGGAGCGTCATGTGATGCAGTCGCTGCTGCGGCAATTGGGGCTGTCGGTGCTGATGGGCGGGCTGGATGGCACCGCCGGATCGGGCATCAACACCATCGTTTCGATGGGCTATAGCCGCGAGGCAGAGCGAGAAGCCGATGACTGGTCGATTGCCGCGCTGCGCCGCGCCGCCATTGCCCCGGATGATACCGCGAAGTTTTTTGCGAAGCTCGCCAAAGCGGAAAAGGCCATTGGCGGGGACAAGGAAAACAGCCTGATCGGTTATATTTCCAGCCATCCGATGTCGGCCCAACGCCGCGATATTTTCTCGGGCAGCCGCGACAAGAGCATCGATTATCGCCCCGCACTAACGGCGGACGAATGGGCAGCGCTCAAGTCGATGTGCAAGAACGACAAAAATGTGAAGGGCGACGGCGGGCTGTTTCTTTGATAGCTCACTGTAAATCAGCACACCATTTATCAACAGGTACCCATATGCGCGCATCTCTCTCTGTTCTCTCCCGATTGTTCACCGACCATCCGCGCAGTGTGGAAGAGAGCTATGCCGAGCATTTCGGCGTCGCATCGCGTTTCGGCCTGACCATGATCTGGGGCGGCTTGTGCGCGCTCGTTCACGCCGTCGTTCCGGGGTGGTGCGTCACCACCGCCAGCGATACCATCCAGCGGCTCAACCAGATCATGGTCATCCAGCGCCGGAAAAAGGGGCAGGAGGCGGAGCAACTGAATACCGTTGATTGGGTGATTTGATGACTGAAGCTAGTGATCTCCCGATGTTTTTGACCCGGCCCGATGGACTGCGTCTTGCTTATCGTTGGCGGGCTGCGGCACCGGGGAACCGGCAAAGCACCTTGGTTTTCCTACCCGGTTATATGTCGGACATGACCGGCGGTAAAGCGGCGGCGCTTGATGCCTATGCAGGATCAACCGGGCGAGCCATGCTGCGCTTCGACTATGCCGGTTGTGGGGAAAGCGAGGGGGTTTTTGAAGAGCAGACGCTGACTGGCTGGCGTGATGATGTAGTGCTGATGATCGACCGGCTGACCCAAGGTCCGGTCACGCTTATTGGTTCGTCGATGGGCGGCTGGCTGATGCTGCTGGCCGCGCTGTCCCGTCCGATGCGTGTGAAGGCGCTGGTTGGTATCGCCGCCGCGCCCGATTTTACCGACTGGGGCTTTTCGCAGGACGAAAAGATGACCATCCTGCGCGAAGGACGGTTGGAGCGACCTTCCGACTATGGCGATGCACCCATGGCGACCAGTCGGGCCTTTTGGCAGTCGGGGGAGGCAAACCGGATGCTGGCCCAAGAAATCGCCTTTGATGGTCCGGTGCGGCTGCTCCACGGCTGGCAGGACACCGACGTTCCCTGGGCCTATGCCCCGGAAATTGCCCGGCGCTTGCGTTCGACCGATGTGCAATTGCACCTCATCAAGGACGGCGATCACCGCCTGTCACGGGACAGCGATATTGCGCTGTTGGTCGATATAGTTGCTCGAATACCCTGATCGCAATTTTCAAAATATTGCGGACGTGCAGAGTGAGAGATGTGGTGCGATGGAAATGCAAGTTCGAGATATCTGGTGGTTGGTCGTCGCAGCAACTTTGATCGCGCCGTTGGCCGCCTGCCAGAAACCGGATGCTTCCGCTTCTGCTCAGGAATCACGTCGCGCCGAACTCTTGCCGAACCCAGCGGAATCCAAGGCGGATGCATTGGAATTTTTCCAGACACGGTTTGAAATGTGCGAACATTTTTCCGGTGAAGAGCCCTATGATGCAGAACGCCGCGCCTTTCTGGAGCAGGCAGTGGCAGAACATTGTCCGGGTCTTGACCGGGAGCTGGCAGAGCTAAAAGAGCGGTTCAGGGACGATGCGAAGATTTTGAAAACTTTAAAAAACTACGAACGATAAACGCCAATTTGATCGGGAATAACAAGCAGGAGCGGGACCATGGCCAAAATCAGTAAATCTGTCGGCAAAAATGCTCAGAACAACAAGGGCGATGTACAAGCGGTTCAGGCCCTGCTCAACAACTTCACCACCGCATTGGGATTAAAGGCATTGGTGGTCGATGGTGATTGTGGGGAGCGGACCATCACTGCGATCCAAGCCTTTCAAAAACAGATAGTCGGCCTATCCAATCCCGATGGCCGGGTTGATCCGGGCGGCAAGACTGAAATTGCGCTCAATGGTCATGCCCCGATAGCTTCAGAGCCTCCGGCCATGTTGAGCGGCGCAGCGTGGTGGCACGCCAATCAGGCCAAATATGAAAACAGCAGCGCGATTAGCGATCTGGTGCCGGAATTTGCGCAAAAGGTGCAGCGCTTCGTTGACGCCATGAAGGCGGGCGGCTGCCGGGTGCTTGTATCGTCTACCCGCCGCAACCGGATCAGGGCCTATCTGATGCACTACAGCTTTCGCATCGCCGCTGGGGAGTTACAGGCCGCCGCTGTTCCGCCAATGTCGGGGTGCCATATCAAATGGGACCATGGCAATCCGACCGTATCGAAGAACGCAGCGCGGGAGATGCGCGACCTGTTCAACATCGCTTATCGCCCGTCGCTGACGTCCCGGCATATCGACGGCAAGGCGATTGATATGACGATTGTCTGGGACGGAACCGTGCAGATCGTTGACGGCGGCGGCCGCAAGGTCAGTGTCGGGTCTCCGCGCATGGGCGATGCCAATACGGTGCTACACCAAATTGGGCGCAGCTATGGCGTCATAAAACTGCTGTCGGATAAACCGCACTGGTCCACCGACGGGCATTGAGCGGACGGAGACTGAGAGGTTTTTGAGCCGGTGGCCGACTTCAACTGGCGGCAAACCCCTCTTTACAGGGGCAGTAGTCGATCACTCATAGTCGACGGTAATGGGGATGCGTCCGCGAAACTGGCCGTCAGACGAATTTCTGACCCGGAGTAGGCCGCCGAAGGTGAACAGCAGTCGTCCGTCCTTGTCCAGCTTTGGCCGGTTGGGCAAATCGGTTTCGATTTGCGTCAGCTCAGCCGTCCCGCCATCGGGAGCGGTTAGCAGGATAGACGCCGGGATATCGACCCGGATCTTCTCATTTTTGCCGCCGATAATTTCCGCCCGTCCGGTCAGCGCCATGCCCGAGAGGGCGACAACCTGTCCCGTCGTGCTGCGGACTCCGGTTTCGGGGTCGATAGTCACCTGTCCGCCCGCCGGTCCGGTCAGCGCCAGCCGTGCGAAATCGAGCTCGGCTGAAATGGAAATGCGCAGCGGAACGTTGGATTTTTTCGCTGTCGCAGAAAACCCTGGCTGCTCAGCACACAAGCGGCATTGCGCGCGCGCCGCGCTCAGGTCACCGAACGCCAATCCAGTAAGGATCGGCAAACAGACCAGAAAATGGAAGGGGCGCAGCAGCATCGGGCGATTATCGCGCATTGTAGTAAACAACTGGTTGACGCGCGCAGCCTCCCCCAATCCATCAAGGCGCTTGTACCGACGCTGTATTTCTCATAATTACGGGCAGCTGCTGCGCCTGGGACCAGTTCCCCATGGTGTTAGCAAGAGAGTAAAAGGACAGCATGGCGCGCACGAAAAAAGCTGGCGGACAGCGGGGTCCTGTCAAGGTCTGGGCGATCCGGCTGGTCAAAACCGGGGCAGTATTTGCCCTTTTGGGTCTGGTGGCGCTCGTCACGGCGGTCTTAATGGCCAGATCGTCGCTGCCCGGTTACGAAGACATGAAATCCTCGCCCAACGGTCAGATGATCCGGGTACTGGCGGTCGATGGCCGGGAAATCATCTCGATGGGCCCCAGCTTCGGCGAATGGCTCGACTATGATGACATTCCCGAGGTAATGAAGTCAGCGATGGTTTCGGTCGAGGACCGACGCTTTGAGAGCCATTGGGGCGTCGATCCGATTGGCATCGCCCGTTCGATCAAGGTGCGGATCGACAAGGGCCATTTTGCCCAAGGCGGATCGACGATCACCCAGCAACTGGCCCGCAACGTGTTCCTGACCAACACCCGCACCTTTGGCCGCAAGGGGCGGGAGATGCTGCTTGCGCTGGCGATGGAACAGAAATTTTCCAAGCGCCAGATATTGGAATTGTACCTCAACAAGGTTTATTTCGGCGGTGGCGCTTACGGAATTGATGCCGCGTCCCGGCGCTTCTTTGGGCATAGCGCAAGAGAAATGTCGCTGGCCGAAGCCGCGATTATTGCCGGGCTGGTCAAAGCCCCGTCCCGCTACTCCCCGACTGCGGACGCAAAAGCGGCGATTGACCGGGCAACGGTGGTGCTGCGCGTGATGCAGGACGCCGGGGCGATCAGCGCCACCGAAGCCGCCGAGACTAAACCCGCCAGTGTCAAACTTGCCCCAGAGCCGCGCCAGAACAGCGCGCGCTATTTTACCGACTGGGCCTTGCCGCAACTTGATATGCTGATCGACGAGACGATCGAGCCTATTGAAGTTTGGACCACGCTTGATCTGGGGATGCAAAGCGCCGCCACCGCCGCCATCCAG
>JBGSLY010000408.1:0-4108 GCA_041740435.1 Parasphingorhabdus sp. | reverse complement strand
GCTTGCCATTGCTGAAGCTGCCGCGCCGATCGCGGAGCAATTGCTGCGGGTGGAGCGGGTGGCGGAAAGCTTGCGGGTAGGCGTCAAGTCTGTCGCGATACGGATTTCAGCAACCGAGTTCGTGATTTCCGATGTGCTCGCCCCGAAGCTTGGTCGGTTATGGGACGCAGGCGCGGACTTTCCCGTGCACCTTCAGTCTCAGGCTGATGTCGTTAGCCTGGCAGGACGCGGCGCCGATCTTGCGATCCGAATGGTCCGGCCCGAGGGCGCGAGCCTCTATGCGCGAAGGCTGGCGGATATCCGGCTTGGCCTGTTCGCATCACGCGATTACCTTGCTGGCCGCTCCCCTGGCGCGATCGATCTGCGTGCCGAGAAACTGCTTATCTATGACGACAGCTATGGCCGCTTGCCAGAGCTGGACTGGATCGTGCGCCACGGCTTGTCCGAAGCCGTTGTCATGCGAACCGGCAGCACTAGGGGGCTGCTGACTGCGGCGCTGGCCGGGGCAGGCATCGCGATGTTGCCAGCTCCGTTCGCTGCATTGGCGGACACTTTGGTTGAAATCCCGCTACCGATTGCACTGCCAACCCGTCAGCCTTGGCTGATCGTTCACCGTGACCTGAGGCGTCAGCCGTCGATAAAGCTTGTGCAGAAGTGGATCGTGTCTGCTTTCTCGAGTCTTTAATGACCTTAATCTGAGGCAGTTTGAGTGATCAACCTATCGCATCGCATTCCAAGATAGGCTGGCTTTGCTCTGGCCATGAAAGCTGCAATTCGGGTTTCCACGCAAAACGGGCCGCCCAGGCCGCCGTTCCACGGTCTTGATTCCGGTCGATCGGGCCTCAGTCGTGGCAAGTGAACGATTGGCCGGTTTCGACGGGTGATTCCACGACCTGGAACGACCGCAATGTTGGCGGAAACTGCCTTAGCGAAGTCACGGCAACTGCCGCTCCTCGTCCAATATCGACTGGTCAATCCATTTGCTGTTATTTACACGGTGACGTACCCCCCCTGAATTGTAGCCAGAAATGGGTACACAAACGTCTTCGCTAAGTATTCATTCACTCCTGCTCGAACGCTTCGATAATCGGACACCTCCCCTTTCCGCGGTCAGCGCACGCGTCGGCCAGATGTTGCAGGGACCGGCGCGCGTTTTTCAGCTTGGCAATCTTTTCATCAATGTCCGCTAGCCGCTTAATTGCAAGCGCGTGCGCACGTGCCCGCTCCTCGGTCGCGTCCAAGGCGAGTAGCTCGGCAATTTCGGCCAGCGTAAAGCCTCCGGTCTGTGCCGCCCGGATAAACCGCAAGCGGCGCAGGTCCGTCTGGTCATAACGCCGCACCCCGCCGTTGCGGGGCGGTTCGGCAAGCAGACCCCTCCGCTGATAGAAACGGATGGTTTCGACGCCCACGTCGCCCGCGGCCGCAAGTTTTCCGATGGTCATGATTTTCATGCTTGACTCCGTACTATGATACGGAACTTATATAGGGCGGGTGAAGTTAACTACCAACAAGGAACACCCATGACCCAATCAACGATTTCAGGAACAACTCCTACCGGTAACGATAGCAAAACGGCGGTGATTTACCGGATGGTGATGCCACATCATATTTGTCCCTACGGCCTAAAAGCCCGCGATCTTCTGAATCGGAAAGGCTTCACCGTCGATGACCACTGGCTCACGACGCGGGAAGAAACTGACGCCTTCAAGGCAAAGCACAAAGTCCAGACCACACCGCAAATCTTCATTGGTGGGGAACGCATCGGCGGCCATGATGACCTGCGTCGCCACCTCGGGCTGACCGTCACCGATCCAAAGGCAACGACGTACACGCCGGTGATCGCCCTATTTGCGATGACCGGATTGATGGCGCTGGCGGCAAGTTTTGCGGTCTATGAAAACCCGTTCACGGTCCGTGCGGGCGAATGGTTCATTGCCTTCAGCATGTGTGTTCTCGCCATGCTCAAACTCCAAAATGTTGACAAGTTCGCGACGATGTTCCTGAACTATGACCTTCTGGCGCAACGCTGGGTGCCTTACGGCCACATTTATCCCTTTGCCGAAGGACTGGCCGGGCTACTTATGATTTCTGGCGCCCTCAACTGGCTGTCGATCCCGGTCGCTTTATTTATCGGCACCATCGGCGCGATATCGGTGTTTAAGGCAGTCTATATCGACAAGCGCGAGTTAAAATGCGCGTGCGTTGGCGGTGACAGCAACGTGCCACTGGGATTTGTATCGCTGACCGAAAATGTGATGATGGTGGCAATGGCACTATGGATGCTTGGCACCCATACGGCCAACGCCACGATGTAAAGAACCGGGAAGTGGATGCTGTCAGTATACTCGCAACTCGCCTCAAATGGACGGAGCTACACTTACCTGAGAATGAGCTTAGGCCATGAGAGCATGCCACAAGGCCAGTGCGAGGGACATTGCCCAGATGAATAGACAGGCTGCCAATCTGGCTATTGAATGCTGATGGCGAACAGTCCAGTGGGTTGCCATTGCTGATGACAATGGCCGACCGTCGGTAAAGCTAGGAATCTATACCGCGTATGATCCATGCGCCGAGGTCGGGCACTGTCGATGCAGGTGTTTAGGGAGGGCACGATGGCAATCTATATAGTATCTGCAGCGGCGCTTTTCGCGGCACTTATAGGGTTACCTGCTGCAGCTATGTCTGCTCCGATCGCAATGAGCCAGACGGAAGTACAGTCGCCTTCGCTGCCTCCGATATTGAACTCCCGCGAGAGAGCAACAACCGAAAACCGCATTTTGACCGAGCGGCTTGATACAATTATCCCTGCGATAATGCGCGAACAGGGCATTGATTTGTGGTTGCTGGTGGCGCGCGAGTATTTTGAAGAGCCGGTGGTTGCTTCGATGCTCGATGCGGAAAATATGCACGCACGCCGCCGCACGATCCTGATTTTCCATGATCCGGGTGATGGGAAGCCAATCGAGCGCCTGACCGTCAGTCGCTATGGGCTTGGCGGGTTATTTGCTCCCGCTTGGGATCCGGGCAAACAGCCGGATCAGTGGCAGTCCGTAGCAGAGATCATTGCCGCACGCGATCCAGCAAAAATTGCGATCAACACCTCCGATCTCTCCCAGTTCGCCGACGGCATCACGCTCAGTCAATATAACAAGTTCGTGGCCGCCCTTCCTGCTTCCTTAGGCGAGCGCATTGTCAGCGGCGAGTCACTCGCCATCCGGTGGCTTGAGACCCGTGTGCCTTCTGAAATGGCGCTGTATCCTTCAATCGTCCGCACCGCCCATGCGGTGATTGGCGAGGCGTTCTCACGGTCAGTCATTACTCCAGGCGTGACGACAGCGGAGCAGGTGCAGTGGTGGTATCGCGACCGGTTGCGTCAGCTTGACCTCGATCCATGGTTCCACCCTTCGGTTGCGATCCAACGGCAGGGCGCGAAGGGCATGCTGGACGGCGCGGAAGTAATTCAGCCGGGCGATCTGCTGTGGACAGATTTTGGCATCACCTACCTCCGGCTCAATACCGATACGCAGCACCTCGCCTATGTCCTAAAGCCGGGCGAGAGCAGAGCGCCTGCAGGCCTAAGACAGGGGTTGGCGAACAGCAACCGTGTGCAGGACATACTCACTCGCCACTTTGCCGTCGGGCGCAGCGGGAATGCGGTATTGGCGTTGGCCCGGGCGGAGGCGGTGGCGGCAGGGCTCGACCCATCAATTTACACGCACCCCATTGGATTGCATGGTCACGGCGCGGGGCCGTCCATCGGATTTTGGGACAACCAGAACGCCGATGCGCGCGGCAGCGGGTTGATCAACGCCAATACCGCATGGTCAATCGAACTCACAACTTATGCTGCTGTACCCGAATGGGGCGGCCAGCGCGTCGACTTCCGGACTGAAGAGAACGCGTTCTTTGATGGCACAAGTGTGCGCTACATCGATGGACGCCAAACCGAAATCACCCTGATCCCCTCTGGATCGTAATTCCGTTTCAGCGCGCTGCGCCAAAACTCCGTCACCCCTTATTCGCCGCTGCCATCCGCGCATAATGCAACTGTACATCATATTCCTCATCCCCTTCATAACGCGGGGCATATCGGGAATAGGCGGCTTCC
>JBGSLY010000407.1:0-2488 GCA_041740435.1 Parasphingorhabdus sp. | reverse complement strand
TCGACCGGATCGCGCAAATGGACGTGGCGAGCGAAGCCGATTTGGCCAAGGCGCAGAAATTGCTGGCCGGATGGGATTGGAATCTTGATGGTAAAGGCGCGGCGGACACGCTGGCGCTGATGATGCTGAGGCCCGCGAATAAGGCGCATTACAAGCGAGAGCCCGCGCCCGATCCAAAACCGATTTTGCGCGAAATGGTCGATCATCTGATGCAGCATTTTGGCCGGATTGACCCGCCAATGGGACAGGTATTGCGGCTACGTCAAGGCAAGGTGGACCTGCCGCTCGACGGCGGCAATGATACGCTGCGCGCTTCGACTCTGTGGGATGTGGAGGACGATGGCAGGCTTTCGGTGCGGCACGGCGACAGCTTCATCATGTTCATCGACTGGGACAGCTCCGGAAAGGTCCGCTCACGCTCGATCCAGCCCTTTGGTTCGGCCACGACCCGACCCGACAGCCCGCATTATACCGACCAGATGAAGCTGTTTGTGGGCCATAAACTGAAACCGGTCTGGTTCGATCCGGCGGAGCTTGAAAAGCACAAGAAGAGCGAGAAGCGGGTGGGGAAATAGAGAATCGCTAGGTAGATCAGTTGGGAATGCCGTCATTGCGAGCGGAGCGAAGCAATCCAGTGCAAAGCCAAGCGACTCTGGATTGCTTCGCTCCGCTCGCAATGACGGGCTCCGTCAAACGTGCATGCCAAATACGCCCAAATCAACCAATCCACTGCCGTTCCAAAATACATCATCCTGACCGCGCCACCTGACATTCGCTGCACAAACCCCGCACCTCGATTATTGGGCGGTCAGGGCGGAAGCCATTGTCATTGGCGGTGTTTCTGACCTTTTGCGTCAGCGCATCATCGTCGAGATGCGTTGCCGAGCCGCAGCCATCGCAGACCAGAAAGATACAGTCATGCTGGCAACCCGGATGCGGGTTGGCAAGATAAGCATTGGCGCTCTCCACGCGCAGGGCAAGGTTATTGCCGACGAACAGGTCCAGGATTCGGTACACGCTATTGGGGGCGACCCGTTTGCCGCGGGCCGAAGACACTTGGTCGGCGATATCATAAGCGGAGGCAGGACGCGCATGGCTTGCCAGCGCGGAGAAAATCGCGCCGCGCATATCGGTCCAGCGTTCACCTGATTGTTCGAGAGTATTCTGCGCCGCCTGCGCCAGCGACTGTCCGGCATGCTCGTGATGATGGTGCTTGCTCATGCGGCAAATGTAAGCGGTTTTTGTGGCGGGTGCAACATGCCCCGCATGTGCAACCTTCGCCCCGACTTTCGTTAGGCGCGGATGTGGCTGCCAAACAGGCCGCGAGTGGCGCGGAAATTAAGGTCGTGACCGAAAGCGAGCAAGCCAACGCCAAGCATGGTGTAGAGCAACTCTCCGCTATGATGCCCGATGCTCAGCGCGCCGATCATGATCCCGATGCCAATACCGCCAATCGCGGCGGGCATGATATAACCATGGTCGAGTACCCCGCGACCCAGTGCAAAAAAACCCAGCGCAATGGCAAGGCCAAGTCCAATTTCATGAAAGATCGGATCTAGTAAGGCCGAACCAAGCGATGACAAGGTCACCAGAAACACCATTGTCGCCATGCAATGTACCAGACACAGGCCCGACACCATCACCGCCATTCGGTCCCACAATCCTTCGCGGCGCAACAGCGTCGAGGACATTATGGCGGCAGTGGCATTCATGGTCGTGATTCGTTTCCCTGACAGTGGCGTGAGCGGGATATAGGCAGGTTCAGGGTAAGATACAACATATCATTATGGTAAAACCGCAAACCCTGATCGCACCAAACAAGCCTGCGTAAAACACAAGCGCAGTTTCCATATGCTCACTTGCGCAGCGAAGTTCGAAATCCTATCTGCTGCGGCATGACCGCAGCAATTGCCGCTCCAACGTTAGCTGAAAATGCCCGTGCTCGCCCGATGGCTATTGCCAATTGGCTTTTGTGGGTGGCGGGGTTGGTATTTGCAATGGTGGTGGTTGGCGGGATAACCCGGCTGACTGAATCGGGCCTGTCGATTACCGAATGGAAACCGATTACCGGTGCGCTACCGCCGCTCAGCGAGGCGCAATGGCTTTCCGAATTCGCCAAATATCAACAGATCCCGGAGTATATCGAGGTCAGCGGCCCGGCAGGGATGACACTCGCCGATTTCAAATTCATCTATTTTTGGGAATGGGTGCACCGCTTGTTGGGGCGGGTCATTGGTCTGGCTTTTGCCCTGCCGTTGCTGTGGTTCTGGCTAAAGCGCGCCATTCCTTCGGGCTATCATGTGCGGCTGCTGGCGCTGTTTGCGCTTGGCGGATTGCAGGGAGCGATTGGCTGGTGGATGGTCAGTTCGGGCCTGAGCGAGCGGACCGATGTCAGCCACTTCCGCCTCGCCGCGCATCTCCTCACCGCGCTCTTCATTTTGGGTGGGTTGGTCTGGACCGCGCTTGACCTGCGGGCACTGGCGCGTGA
>JBGSLY010000406.1:0-3710 GCA_041740435.1 Parasphingorhabdus sp. | reverse complement strand
CCAGACCGCCAAAGCCGGATCCGATAACTGCGGCTTTCTTCATCGTGATGGTTTCCTTTTCAAAATGGCGTTGATCGCGCGGCCGACCGGGACAGGTGGCTTTCCAACGACAATCTGCAATTGGTCAAACAGTGTTGTTTGTCCTGCGTAAAATCGGGCGATCAATGCGGGGGGACGGCGATAAAATAATTGAAGAACCTTGTAGCTTTGCTCCGGTTCTGCGGCTTGAAACAGCATCCGGTCGAGCATCCGGTAATAGGCCCCGCGCTTCCAGTGGCGCAGCGCATAGGCGCGGAGCATATCGTGCAGATGGTCACCATCAAAATTGTCTACGCTGCACATATGCTGCGCCATGCGGACGGCATCGGGCAGGGAATAGCTGGTGACCGGATGAAACAGCAAGGCACGCCCCCCGACCTTGCCAACCTTGTTGCCGCCCGCTTGCCAAAAACTGGCGAAATCGCCATCCATTAAAACCGGCAGCACGCCCGATTCCTCGCGCAATACCCGGTCAATGACCCAGCCCTTTTGCCGCGCCAAATCATGGATCCGTGCATCAATGGCAGCGACATCCAGTGTCGGATTGCGGCTATAATAAGTATCCTCAACAAAAACACGGTTGGGGCCAAAGGGTAAATAATAGACGAAGCGGAAGCCGTCGATTTGATCGACCGTCGCATCCATAATGATCGGGCGGTCGATGCCATGATCGTTTTCCAGCTGGAACATCTTGCCGGAAAATTTCTGCCATCCGCAATCCAATGCTTCGCTGCTGGCCGGGCCGCGCGCGTCGATAACCCCGGTCGCATTGATCCGCGTGCCATCCTCCAGCACGATCGCCCGACGTCCGACCGCGAGCGCCTTTCTGCCGGTGAACAAATGCCCCTTTGGCAATCGCTGGCGAAGCAGTTCGTCGAGCCGTTCCGACTCGATGGAATAGTAATTGCTGTTGAGCCGCCGATGAAGGTCGGGGAAACGGATTTCATACCCGCTCCATCCATGCGATATCAGCGGCGCGGTCAACCAGCGGTTTTCCGGCGCGATGTCGCTTTCAAAAAACGACCAAAGATGGTGGCCGCCGCAATATTTTTCCGCCTCGACCACCGCCACCTTTAGATCGGGCCTTTTCTCGCGCAGCGCCAGCGCGATAAGACCTCCGGCTAAGCCGCCGCCGGCAATAGCCAAATCAAACTGCACTTCGGGACTTTTGGGACGCTTCACGGGCCTCCCTCTAGACGAGCATCGCGGCCCTGTGAAGCGCCGAAACGGTAAGCCTTACAATTTCATTTGCTGCTTCAGCGTCTTTTCCGTCGTCTTGCCATAGGGTGGTTTGAACCCGCCCAATTTGGCCACATCAATCTTGGGCTGATGATAGACCGACTTGGCGTGGCTGAAGGTTTTGAAACCATCATGCCCCTGATACGCGCCCATGCCCGATGGCCCAACCCCACCAAAGGGCAAGTCGTGCTGTGCGATGTGGAAAATCACGTCGTTGACAGTCACGCCGCCGGAAATTGTCCGGTCGAGCACCTTGCGCTTGTCGGCCTCATTCTCGCTGAAGAAATACAGGCCGAGCGGGCGGTCGCGGTCGTTGACATAATCGATCACATCATCGAGTTTTTTATAGGTCTTGACCGGCAACACCGGCCCGAAAATCTCTTCCTGCATCACCCGCATATCATCGCTGACATTCTGGAGGATATTGAGCGGCATTTTATTGGAATTGGTGTTTTTGAAGTCCTCGTTGCCGGGATTGACCTCGGTCAGCTTAGCGCCCTTGGCGACTGCGTCGTCGACCAGCCCTTGCAGCCGTTCGCGGTGCCGCGCGTTGATGACGCTGGTATAATCGTCATTGTCGATCAGGGTCGGATATTGCGCGCTGACCGCCGCGACCATGCCGCGCACTGCCGCTTCTTCCTTGTCTTCGGGTACCATCAAGTAATCGGGAGCAAGGCAGATTTGCCCGGCGTTCATCATCTTGCCCAAAGCGACCCGCGACGTCGCGCGTTCGACATCGGCATCGGGGCCAATGATCGTTGGTGATTTGCCGCCCAGTTCCAATGTCACCGGAGTCAGGTTTTTCGCCGCCGCCGCCATGACGTGCTTGGCAATCGCGCCGCCACCGGTGAACAGCAGATGATCCCAGGGGATTTCCGAAAAGGCCTTGCCAGTTTCCGGTCCGCCGGTAATCACCGTCATCTCTTCCGGGGCAAAATATTGCGCCACCAGCATTTTCAGAAGCTCACCAGTAACCGGCGTAAATTCGGAAAATTTGATCATCACCCGGTTGCCCGCACCAAAAGCGCCGACGGCAGGATCGAGCGCCAGGTTGATCGGGAAATTCCACGGGGCAATAACACCGACCACGCCCTTGGGTTGATATTCCACAACCGCCTTTGCGCCCAATAGGCCGAGCGGAAAATCGGCTTTGCGCTTTTCAGGGCGCATCCATTTTTTCAGATGCTTGATGTTATCCTTGGCATGGCCGACCACCGACATCAGATCGGTGATCATCGTCTGTTCATGGCTGCGATGGCCGAAATCTTCTGCGACCGCCTTGCACAACTGTTCCTGATGATCCAGTACCATTTTGGCCGTCCGGGTGATCCGGTCGATACGCGCTTCATAGCTGACCGGCAGTTCGGCGGTAAATGCCGCGCGCTGGGCCCGGAAAAGAGCCTCTATGGATTCCTTTGATACTTCGCCCGCTGCGGCTTCCAATGCTTCCATGATGCGATCCTTCCGTTTTTGGGCTGTATTCCCGTTTCAATCGACCACTTAAATTGCCTTGACACGCTTGTCGAGTCGGCAATTTTCAGCCGCTTTTGAATGAATCTATACCCTTTGTTAACCATGCGGGCTTAGGCCGAAAATCAACGCGTAAGAACACAGATCGGGAACCCGGTGACGAAGCTGATCATTCAGATACCCTGTTTCAACGAGGCGGACAGCCTGCCGGAAACACTCATTGCCCTGCCCCGGAAAATCGACGGCATCGACCGGATCGAAATTCTGGTGATTGACGACGGCAGCCGGGATGATACCAGCGCCGTTGCCGCGCGGTTCGGGGTGCATCATATCGTCCGCCACCGCACCAACCGGGGTCTTGCCGCCGCCTTCCAGTCGGGGATTAACCGGGCCTTGGCCGAGGGTGCGGATATCATCGTCAACACCGATGCCGACAACCAATATGAAGCGCGCGATATCCCCGCCCTGATCGCACCCGTTTTGGCGGGCAAAGCCGATATTGTCGTTGGCGATCGCGGCGTGCGGAACAACGCACATTTCGGCCCCTTCAAGCGGCTGTTGCAACGCTTCGGCAGCTTCACGGTACAGCGGCTATCAAATACCCGGATCACCGACGCCGTCAGCGGCTTTCGCGCCATCAGCCGCGATGCAGCACGCCGGATCAATATCACCAGCAGCTTTTCCTATACCACGGAAATGCTAATCCAGGCGGGTCGCAAGCGGATGGCGATCACCTCGGTACCTGTCCGAACCAACCGAACCGAACGCCCGTCGCGGCTGTTCAAATCAATCCCACAGTTTATCTCCAATACCGGCGCCACCATGCTGCGCGCCTATGCGATGTACAATCCGTTGAAGGTTTTTGTCGCGGCGGGGGCGTTGGCGGCGCTGCTCGGCGGGGTTCCGATTGCCAGGTTCCTCTGGTTCTGGATGATCGGCGAAGGCAATGGCCATATCCAGTC
>JBGSLY010000405.1:0-3637 GCA_041740435.1 Parasphingorhabdus sp. | reverse complement strand
AACAATGCCCAGAACAGGATCGAGCCGAAGATCAGGAACATCGCCGCAAATATCCGGTCACGGTCTTCGGGGGCCAGTTTTACCACGGCGGTAAACAGCACATAGCTGACCAGAATCGCGACCGCGACCCCCAACAAGCTTCCAACAATCGCTTGATTCTGCACCAGCCACCAGCAAATGCCGACCGCAACCAAACCCACCAGATAGAGCAGCCATTCGAGCTTGATACCTGCCACCGGAGCCGACAATTTCGCCGGATCAATCGGCTCACCGCGTCCGAGCAGCAGCGGCTTGAAATAGACAAACACGATCAGGCCGAGCAGCATTCCGAAGCCCGCTGCACCAAAGCCATAGGACCAGCCGTAAACCTCGCCCAAATAACCGCAGATCAGCGATCCCAAAGCCGCGCCCAGATTGATGCCGACGTAGAAAATCGTATAAGCCCCATCGCGCCGCACATCGGTGCGGGGGTATAGTTGACCCACGATCACCGAAATATTGGCCTTCAAAAAGCCGGAGCCGACGATGATAAAGGCCAGAGCCAGCCAGAAAATGTTGAGACTGGCCGCATCCTGCCCGCCGGTGCCTTCAAATCCCATCAGGAAATGACCGAAAGTCAGCAGCACCGCGCCATAGGTCACCGCTTTTCGCTGACCCAGATATTTGTCGGCCAAATAGCCGCCCAATACCGGAGTGATATAGACCAAAGCGGTATAGGCCCCATAGATAACGCCCGATTTTTCATCGGAAAACAGCCAATGTTTGGTCAGGTAGAAAATCAGCAGCGCGCGCATGCCATAGTAGGAAAAACGTTCCCACATTTCGGCAAAGAACAAAACGAACAGACCCTTGGGATGACCCAAAATTGTGCCCTTGGCATCTCCCGACAGTTCATAGGCTGACATATACGCTGCAACTCCCCGATTGTCCTGTGGACCGCATCATTGTGCGGCCCGATCGCCGCCACCCTAGTCAAAAAAGCGGCCAAGTGAAGGAAAATTGTTGCACTTGCGACCAAATGCATCGGTACCGGGTCTGCGCAGCACTTGATTTGGTCGTCATTCCCCGCGATGACATGCCCATGTTCAACACGCTCTCCAGTCCCGCCGCCTATTTCGCTAGCCGCCGTTCGGGCCGCCCGCGTGAGATGGTTGCCCCCGGTCCCGATCCGCAGCAGCTTGGCGATATCGTCGCCATGGCGATCCGCACCCCCGATCATGGCAAGCTCAATCCGTGGCGGGTGGTGGCGGTGGGCCCCGAACAGCGGGGTGCGCTGGGGCAGGCGCTAGAGCAGGCCTATCGCGCAGATACCCCAGCGGCTGGCAAAACCGAGATACAGGCGATGAACGAATTTGCTCAAATGGCCCCCTGTTTATTGGTCGTGCTCCATTCACCCGTTTCGGGCAGCAAAATCCCGTTGTGGGAGCAACAACTCAGCACCGGGGCATTTTGTATGAACCTGCTCCATGCCGCGCATGTGCATGGCTTTGTCGGTGGCTGGATCACCGGCTGGCCAAGCTATAGCGAACGGGTGCGCGATCTGTTTGGCGAGACCCATGAGAGCATAGCCGGATTTCTGTTCATTGGCACGCCGAGCGCGCCGCTGCAGGAACGTCCCCGGCCTGAGCTGGATCAGATACTATCACACTGGCGCACAGAATCCGGTTAAATTTGTAACCAATAGCGCAGAAATGCGCGATTTATCTTGACCCGCTTCGCTGTATTATGGCAGTGCAGCACTATGAGCGATACCAGCAAACCTGTCTATCTGCGCCTGCGTGACACCGTCATAGAGGCTATACTCGACGGTCAGTTTCAGGACGGTGCAATGCTGCCCTCGGTCCGCAGCTTTGCTGTCGAACAGGGCGCCAATCCGCTTACCGTCGCAAAGGCCTATCAAGGTCTGCAGGATGATGGCTTTGTTGTTGTGAAGCGCGGCATTGGCATGTTTGTGGCCGAAGGCGCTGCCGCGCGCTTGCGGCAAAGCGAACGTGCAAATTTCATCGAAAATGTCTGGCCGCCAGTGGCGCAACAGATCAAGCGCCTCAATCTGGATATCGACGGCTTATTGGCGACGAGCAGCTAGGCGTTACTCCGCCGCCAGCATGGCATCGGGCAAAATTTCGGCTGAAAGCGTGAGCGCCAGAACCCGAATCGCCTCGACCACTTTCTGCAATCCCGATCCGGGTTCCTGTTGGGCTTCGTTCAGATAGAGCGCGCGATCGACTTCGATCTGTATTGCATGCACATTTCCTGCCGGCGCGCCGTGCCGTTCCAGAATATAGCCCCCCGGATAGGGATGGTTGAGCGCGACGGCCAATCCCTGTTGCTCCAAAGTCCATTGCGCCAGCGCGGACAGACGCGAGCCGGCGCTGCGCCCAAACTGATCACCGATCACAATATCCACCCGACGGCCATCAGGCAGGGGCTTCAAACTAGGCATGCTGTGTAGGTCGATCAGTATCGCCCCGCCAAAGGTCCTTCGCATGTGCTCTAGGCAGCTTGCTACACAATTGTGATAGGGCGCGTGAACGGTGTCGATGCGGTGTTGCAACTCAGACCACGCCCAAGGCCGCCGCCACAATTGGCCTACTCCGCCCAGATGGTGGGGAACGATGCCTAAACCTCCTCGCGCCTTTGGCCCTGGCTGTGCATGCCAATGCTGCGGGCTATCGGCAATGCTCGTCGGATCGCAATCCTTCGGGTGCCGGTTGAGATCAATCCAGCCGCGGGCCAGATGCGCGACCATGACCGCGACTCCGGCCTTTGCCGCAGAACGGGCGAGCAGATCGGAATAGCGATCTTCCAACCGCACCAAGGCGGTGCGCGGGGCAAGCAAATTTTCCCAGATTGCCTGCGGATAGCTGCGTCCGGCATGGGGGACGCTGATCAACACCGGATATTGCAGTACATCGGTCCCGGTTCGGGTAAAGGTTTGCGGACTGGGCAGGTTGATCGTCATTGCACCTTGCTATAGCGCAAAATTATCCAGAGGGACGAAAAATCTTCCCATCGCTCTCGCCGCATTTCGGAAATGGTTAAGCCGTTTGTGTTATTCGCTCCGATTATGGCATGATACGGAACGTCTCGTTCAGACCGGAAAGAAGTTTATGACTCGCATTCTCCTTGCGGAAGATGAAGAATCGATGCGCGGGCATCTTACCCGCGCATTGCAACGCGCCAATTATGATGTGGTCGCGGTCGATCGGGGTACGCAGGCACTGGCACTGTTGAAGACCGAGCATTTCGACCTGCTCTTAACCGACATCGTGATGCCGGAAATGGACGGAATCGAGTTGGCCCAGCATTGCGCCATTGTCGCCCCCGATACCAAGGTCATGTTTATCACCGGCTTTTCCGGTGTCACTCTGCGCGCTGGCGAATCGGTGCCTAAGGCGAAAATTCTGTCCAAGCCTTTCCATTTGCGCAATCTGGTGCTCGAGGTAGACCGCCTGTTCGCGCCGGAAAGCTTGGGCGAATTCAAATAGCCCTTGCGCGTCTAAAGCCGCGTGGTTAGAGGGACGCTCTTGTCGTCCTGTGTGATGACGGTGAAAAGGTGTGGGCGTATAGCTCAGTGGTAGAGCACTGTGTTGACATCGCAGGGGCCGGGAGTTCAACTCTCTCTACGCCCACCATT
>JBGSLY010000404.1:0-10233 GCA_041740435.1 Parasphingorhabdus sp. | reverse complement strand
CCATTGTGCTGCGGTTTGTGGTGAAGGGTTAGGACAACAACTTCCGCTCAATCACTTGCACCAGAACATCGGGGTCCTGCGCGCCGGGGACCATATATTTGCCGTTGAAGATAAAAGCGGGCACGCCGCTGATAAACCGGTCCTCCCACTGCGCTTCTTCGGCGCGGACGTCGTCGGCGAAATCGTCGCTTGCCAAAATGCCGCGCGCGGTTTCCGCGTCTAGCCCGGTTTCTTGGGCAATGGCGATCAGCGTTTCATGATCACTGACATTGCGGCCATCGGTAAAATGCGCGGTGAACAGCGCGAGCTTGAGCGCGGTCTGTCGCTCCCCGCCCAGACTGCCCGCCCAGGTCAGCAACCGGTGCGCGTCAAAAGTATTCACCATCCGCATGTCGGGATGGTTGGCGAAGGTAAAGCCTAGCCCCTCTCCCGCCGAGCGCAGCCGGTCCCGATTGCCTTTGGATTGCTCAGGCGAGACACCATATTTCATCCGCATATGCGTCGCGATGTCCTGCCCCTCGGGCGGCATCCACGGATTGAGTTCAAAGGCATGCCAAGCAACCGAAAATTCGGCGCGGTCCGACAACCGCTCCATCGCTTGCTCCAGTTTTTTATAGCCGATGATGCACCACGGACAGACAACGTCCGACACAATATCCACGGTGATGTGCGGCAAAGGCTCAGGCGCGACGCTCACGCCTTTTCCAGCGTGCATTGCAAAGGATGCTGATTCTTGCGGGCGAAATCCATCACCTGCGTCACCTTGGTTTCAGCCACTTCATAGGTGAAGATACCACAGACCCCGACGCCCTTTTGATGGACATGCAGCATCACCCGCGTGGCCTCATCAATATCCATTTTGAAAAAGCGCTTCAGGACCATCACGACAAATTCCATCGGCGTGTAATCGTCGTTGAGCAAAAGCACTTTATAGAGGCTCGGCTTCTGTGTCTTTGTGCGGGTTTTGGTCGCGATCCCGACCTGATTGTCATCATCGCCAATCTTGTCATCGTCGTCCGACATAAGGGCAGGCAACACTAAGCTGCTGCGGAAATCATCCGCATCGTTACATTTCGGATTCGCCGCGTAGCTCATTTCGTCCCCAATATGGTATTTTACCGCCTAAGGGCAAGTCTTTCAATATTCGGTAAATTGATAGCCGCTACCCACACGCAAAAAAGGCCCCTTCCGTCGGGAAGGAGCCCAATTTTTGCGACCCAAAGGGGTTATTAAGCGGCCTTTTTCAGGTCCTTGGCAATCGCGCTCAAACGGTTGGCGATTGGCTGATAGGCTTGGCCAACCAGTTTGGTGGTGGCGTTGGCGTTCTTCGTGGTCTGGTCGATCGCACGATCAAGGCCCTTGCGGGTCATTTCGGTCTGCAGCTTCAGGAAGTCGCGAACAGATTTCACAGCGAACAATTCCTTGACATCGGCAGTGGCGGTTTCGAGGTTCTTGCGAACAACGTCCACATTGTCCTTGCCGATTTCGCGTGCGCCCTTGGCGGCAACCTTGGCGGACTCGACCATCGCATCGATGTTGGCTTTGTTGAATTCGGTGGCGTCGCCAACAAACTCATTGCCTTTTTCGATGACGGTTTTCAGTCGGGCGTTCAGCTTTTTGCCGAGTTCTTCAGCACGAACCGTAACTTTCTTGGCGGTCGTTTCGACAGTTGTTTTTGCAGTGGTCACGATGGTCTTTCCTTTCTTGGTCGCCGGTGCGACGGTCTTTGCAGCGACTTTGCGCGGCGCGGATTTGGTTGTTTTAGCAGGTGTTGCGGCGGTTTTCGGCGCAGCGGTCTTTGCCGGAGCGGCTTTCTTTACCGGAGCGGCTTTCTTTACCGGTGTCTTTTTCGCAGCGGCAGTACCCTTTGCTGCAGGTGCGGCGACGACCGGTGTGACAGCTTCCGTCTTCACAGTTTCGGTCTTCACAGTTTCGGTCACGGGGGCAGTTGCCGGAGCAGCTTTGACCGGTTGCGCAGCCGAAGCCGCAGCATAGGCCGCTTCGGCGGTCTTGTCGGCTTTCGCCGGGAGGATGTTTTCGTCAGCCATGATGCTCTTTCCATTCCATGTTGCAGTGCACAAATAGGGGCGCGCATTAACCCTGTCAAGGAAAAATGTTGCACTGCACCATAAATGACTTTTTCCCGCTTATTCTCGACATTTGCCCAAAAATCTGCGCAAGGGACGAGGGTTAGCATATCAACCCTTGGAAAAAGCATCATGTCCGACGAGTTCTACCGCATCAAACGCCTGCCCCCCTATGTTATCGCCGAAGTTAACGCGATGCGGGCGGCAGCGCGCGCGGCGGGTGAGGACATCATCGATCTGGGCATGGGCAATCCCGACCTGCCGCCGCCGCAGCATGTCATCGACAAGCTGTGCGAAGTGGCACAAAAACCCGACGCACACGGCTATTCCGCATCGAAGGGCATTCCGGGTCTGCGCAAGGCACAGGCCAATTACTACGCCCGCCGCTTTGGCGTTGATGTCGATCCTGAAACCGAAGTTGTCGTGACCTTGGGTTCCAAGGAAGGCTTGGCCAGTCTGGCGACCGCGATCACCGCGCCGGGCGACTGTATCTTGGCCCCCAACCCCAGCTACCCGATCCACACCTTTGGCTTTATCATCGCAGGGGCGACCATCCGCAGCGTGCCAACGACGCCTGATGAGCGTTATTGGGAAGCGCTGGAGCGGGCGATGGCGTTCACGGTGCCGCGTCCGACGTTGCTGGTTGTCAACTATCCGTCCAACCCCACGGCGGAGACGGTCGATTTGGCCTTTTATGAACGGCTGGTGGCATGGGCCAAGGCCAATAACGTCTGGGTCCTCTCCGATCTGGCCTATTCCGAGCTCTATTATGACGGCAAGCCAACGCCTTCGATCCTGCAAGCCAAAGGAGCCAAGGACGTAGCAGTCGAATTTACCTCGCTCAGCAAAACCTATTCGATGGCCGGATGGCGGGTTGGCTTTGCGGTGGGCAACAAGACGCTGATTGGCGCGCTGTCCCGCGTGAAAAGCTATATCGATTATGGCAGCTTCACGCCGATTCAGGCCGCCGCCTGCGCTGCGCTGAACGGGCCGCAAGATATTGTCGAGCAGAACCGGCTGCTATACCACAAGCGCCGTGATGTGCTGGTCGAGAGCTTCGGCCGCGCCGGATGGGAAATTCCGCCGCCGCCCGCCAGCATGTTCGCCTGGGCCCCCTTGCCGCCTGCATTGGCATCAATGGGCAGTCTGGAATTCTCCAAAAAACTGCTCAGCGAAGCCAAGGTCGCGGTCGCGCCCGGGGTCGGCTATGGCGAAGAAGGCGAAGGTTATGTCCGCATCGCGATGGTCGAGAATGAACACCGGCTGCGGCAAGCGGCGCGCAACGTCAAACGCTTCCTGCAGGCGCACGGCGTCAATTCCGCCGCCGACGCTGCATGATTGACCTCTATTTCGCGCCTACTCCAAACGGGTGGAAAATCTCCATCATGCTCGAGGAGTGCGGATTGCCGTATGCGGTGAAACCGGTTAACATTGGCGCAGGTGAGCAGTTCGCGCCAGAATTTCTGGCGATCAGTCCCAATAACCGCATCCCGGCGATAGTCGATCAAGCGCCCGCCGATGGCGGCGCGCCGGTCAGTGTTTTCGAAACCGGTGCGATCTTGCTCTATCTGGCCGAAAAAACGGGTCAGTTTTTGCCGAGCGACCTGCGCTGGCGGGTTGCTGCCACCGAATGGCTAATGTGGCAAATGGGCGGTCTGGGGCCGATGATGGGCCAGCACGGCCATTTCAAACTCTATGCCCCCGAACGCATTGTCTATGCCACCGACCGCTACCGCCGCGAGGTTGAGCGATTGTTCGGGGTGCTGGACCGGCGGCTGTCGGGGCACGCTTATCTTGCGGGCAGCGACTATAGCATCGCCGATATGGCCTGCTTTCCCTGGGTGCAAACTTATAAGCGGCAGGAAATCGATCTCGATTCCTTCGCCCATGTCAAACGATGGTACGAGACGTTAAAAGCGCGCGAGGGGTTGCGGCGCGGCATGGCTTTGGGGCGCGAGAATATTAACCGCAATCCGCAAGACGATGAGCAGACCCGGCGGATATTATTCGGGATAAAGGAGTAAGCGATGGTCAAGGTGGAATTTTTCTTCGATCTGTCGAGTCCCTGGACCTATCTGGCGTTCCACAATATCCAGCCGATTGTGCAGGAAACAGGCGCACACATTATCTGGCGGCCGGTGTTGGTCGGCGGCATTTTCAACAGTGTCAATCAAAGCGTCTATGCCGCGCGCGAAGACGCCAGCAATCTCAAATTCCGCCATTCGGGTAAAATACTAAACAACTGGGCCGATTGGACCGGCGTGCCGCTGTTCTTTCCCTCCAAGCACCACCCGCTGAAATCGGTGCACGCCATGCGGATGTGCTGCGCGCTGGAGGAGGATCAGGACGCACTGTGCCCGTTTATCGAAGCCGCGTTTCAGGCCTATTTCGTTCGCGAAGACAATCTCGATGATCCCGAAACCCTGATCGCGGTCGCCGATCAGGCTGGTTTCGACGGCGCGGCCCTGTTTGAGAAGGCCAATACCGAAGGCAACAAACTGCGCCTGCGCTCCAATACCGAAGAGGTGATCCATCGCGGCGGCTATGGCTCGCCGACCATTTTCGTCAATCACGAAGATATGTATTTCGGCAATGATCAGTTGCCGCTGGTTAAGCGAGCGATTAAACTCGCCCGATTATAAACCCGAATCCCATTAGCGGAGAGTCCCATGTCTGATCGCGTCACCATCACCGTCGAAAACCATATCGCCGACGTCCGCTTCAACCGGCCCGATAAGCTCAACGCTCTGGATAACGATCAGATCGAGGCGATTCTGGCGGCGGGTGAAGAACTGGCGTCGATGCACCATATCCGCGCGATTGTATTGTCGGGCGCAGGCAAGGGATTTTGTGCCGGGCTCGACATGGGCAATTTTGCCGCCTCGGCCAATGCCGGACCCAAGGATGAAAGCTCGCCGCTCGCCCAAACTCTAGTCGACCGCACCCACGGCAATGCCAATAAATATCAGGCGATTGTGCTGCAATGGCGCAAGCTGGCTCCACCGGTTATTGCCGCAGTCCATGGGCCGTGCATCGGCGGCGGCCTGCAGTTTGCCAGCGCCGCCGACATTCGGGTGATCGCGCCCGATGCCAAGCTGTCGATTATGGAAATGCGCTGGGGCCTGATCCCCGACATGGGCAGCTTTTCCACATGGCGCAGCTTTGTCCGCGACGACATTTTGCGGGAGCTAACCTACACCAACCGGATTTTTTCGGGTGAAGAAGCCAAGGAACTGGGCTTTGCCACCTATGTGGATAGCGATCCCTTTGCCAAGGCTATGGCCATTGCCGCCGAAATCGCCTCGCGCAATCCGCAAGCGATTCAAGCGTCCAAGCGCCTGATCAACCAACTGCCCGATATGACCGAGGATGAAATCCTGATGATGGAATCGGTCGAGCAAGACAAAATCGGCCGCACGCCCAACCAGATCGAAGCCGTGATGGCCTTTATGGGCAAACGCGCACCAAATTTTGTCGATTGAAAATGACCTGAATTGCGGGTGCATTGCGATCAGCCCTGAAGGAATGCGGGGAAAATGCTGGAAGGACTATCTTTTGGCTGGCGCACCGCGCTGCTTTTTGCGGCCTTTGTCCAATTGCTGCTGATTGCAGGCGCACTGGTTCGGTCGATGGAAAACCGAACCGCCAATCTGACGCTTGGAATGTTGTTGGTCTGTCTTGCGGGCATCATCACTCCTTGGATGATAGGTTTTGCCGGATTCTATGACAAATGGCGATGGCTCAGCTTTGCACCTTTTTCGATTTCGCTCGCGGTCGCGCCGCTCACCTATTGTTATGTCCAAGCGATTGTATCGGGGCGCTGGCCCAAGGGTGGGAAATGGCATCTGTTGCCTGCCGTATTACAATTTACGTATCTGACCGGCGCGTTTTTGATTCTACGCCAACCAATTAAAAACCAATGGCTGGAGGAATCGAATTTTTCCTATGGCCTAATTGTCAATTTTGGTGTCGCCATGGGTCTCGGCCTTTACGGAACAGCATCTCTCCGGCTTTTACGGCAATATAGGTTGCAATTGGCTCAGCAACGTAGCGATGATCTTCGTTTTGCCGCGCGCTGGCTCAGCAACACAATAGTTGCTTTATTCATCCTGCTTGGTTTCTGGCTGGGCTATGGTTTTTGGGACCTGTTTTCGCCGCTCGGGTATCGTGGCTTGATGGGGTTATACATCGCAATAGCAGCGATTGCCGTGTATCTGGCTGTCGAAGGATGGCGGCATGCAGGCCAACGGTTCCCGGAATTGGACTCGATTGAAACCGTAGTCGACGCCACGCGGAACTGGGGCGACCAAGGGGTGCAATGGCTGTCTCAAATTCGGCGAGAGGGGCTTTATCTCGACCCCGAGCTTAATCTGGCCGGCCTGGCCAGAAAGCTGGGAACCAACACCGGCTATCTGTCGCGCGCCTTTAACGACGGATTGGGCAAGAGTTTTTCTGCGGTCATAGCCGAGTTGCGTTCCGAAGCCGTGGCCGATGCTTTATTGCGCGGAAGCTGCGAGGATCTGTTAACGCTGGCTTATAATTGTGGCTTCAGTTCAAAGGCGAGTTTCAATCGTGCCTTTTCTTCCCGTTTTGGCGTTTCGCCCTCTGCCTATCGTCGCCGTTCGGTCTCAAAATCCAAATAATCGTCCAAATTGCGGAATATGAGGCGACGACTCCGGGTCGCTTTGCCACACCAAGTTACTGCCCAGACAGATGGAGATGTAAATGCACAGACGACGATTTCTAGCAGTCGGAGGAGCGGCGCTGCTTTGGTCGAAAATCGGTTGGGCCTATACGGACCAGACCGCTGATCTCAATCTGGATATTAGGGTCGTGCGCGAGGCGCTGAAACTTCATCCCGGTCTGTACCGCTACAATGGCAACCAGCAAATAGAGGACATGTTGCTTCGGTTTGAACAGCACTATCGCACGGCAAATGACCTACAAGGTCGTTTCTTAAGCCTCCAAAACTTTCTTGCCGGAATCCGATGCGGACATACGCAATGCAATTTCTACAATCAATCCAATGCCGTGATCGATGCGCTTTTTGAGCGGAAAACCCGGTTGCCGTTTTCCTTCACCTGGATTGATTACCGCATGATCGTGCTGAGTGATTTCAGTGGATCGGCGAAGCTGCCAAGAGGAAGCGAAATTATCCGTGTTAATGACGTAAAAGTCAGCACCATGCTGGAGAGATTGCTGCCTTACACCCGTGCGGATGGTGCAAATGCCGACAAGCGGTTGGCACAGCTTGAGATGCGCAATATCGACCGATTCGAATATTTCGACATATACCATGGTTTGCTGTTCCCGCCATCGGGACAGGTCCATCGGCTTAATCTGCGTTTGCCCGATGGCCGCCAGATAGATTTGGAAATGCCTGCATTGACCATGGCCGAACGCCAAAAGCATCGCCGTACCGGCGAAACTAACGGCACCGATCAGCCCTTTTGGGACTGGACGGTCGACAACGAAATCGCGGTGCTGACCATGCCAAGCTGGGCGATGTATAACAGCAAGTGGAATTGGCAAAGCTGGCTCAATGACCGCCTAGACAGTCTGTCGGGCCTGAAAGGCATGATCATCGATCTGCGCGACAACGAAGGGGGCAATGATTGCGGTAATATCATCCTGTCGCGACTGGCGGACAGGGATATGAAATTCACCGGATATCAAAGGCGGGTTCGATACCGCACAACGTCGTCCGCGCTTGATCCCTATCTGGATACCTGGGATGATAGTTTCAGGACCATCGGTGCCGATGCCAGTGATATTGGGGACGGCTTTTTCTTGCTGCCGGGTAGGGATGAAGAGAACGACTTTATAGCAGCGACTAAGCCCAAAATCACCGTTCCGGTCGCAGCGTTGGTTGGGCCAGCTTGCAGCTCTGCCACTTTCAGCTTTGCCCGTCGCGCACAACAATCCGGGCTGATCAAGCTGTTCGGCGAGCCTACTGGCGGAAATTTGCGCGGAATCAACGGCGGAGCATTTTTCTTCGTCAAACTGCCGGGAAGCGGGATCGAGTTCGACCTTCCGTTGATCGGATACTATCCCCCGTCCCCGCAACCGGACCGCGGTGTCATTCCCGATATAGTGGCTCGTCGAACGGTCGCCGATGTTATTTCCGGCAATGACAGTGTCATGGCGAAAGCCAAAAAATGGATCGGGAAGCAATAAACTTTCCCGTTACCGGTCTCCGGCAAATGACCGCCTTTTCAGGCTCTGTCCGTTTCCCATGTTGCGCCGCAGCACAAGTTGCGGTAAGGGCGCGCGCATTACACTGCCGGGGCAAGGGGCCATCGGCGCACAGATTCCCAAAGGCCAAATTCATGTCGCTCCGCAATATCGCGATTATCGCTCACGTTGACCATGGCAAAACCACATTGGTGGATGAGCTGTTCAAGCAATCGGGTACCTACCGCGATAACCAGCGGGTTGAGGAACGGGCGATGGATTCCAACGATCTGGAAAAGGAACGCGGGATCACGATTCTGGCCAAATGCACCAGCGTTGATCGCGACGGCATTCGCATCAATATCGTCGACACCCCCGGCCACGCCGACTTTGGCGCAGAGGTTGAGCGCATCCTGAGCATGGTCGATGGTGTTATCCTGCTGGTGGATGCTGCCGAAGGCGCGATGCCGCAGACCAAGTTCGTGACCGGCAAGGCGCTGGCGCTGGGCTTGAAACCGATTGTTGTCGTCAACAAAATCGACCGTCCCGATGGCCGCGCCGAAGAAGTGCTCGACGAAGTGTTCGACCTGTTCGTCAATCTGGAAGCCAGCGACGAGCAGCTTGATTTTCCTGTGCTCTACGCCTCTGGCCGCAACGGTTATGCCGGTCTGACCCCCGATGTGCGTGAAGGCGACCTGTCGGTATTGTTCGACACGGTCATTTCCCATGTCCCCGAACCGGGCCTGACCAAGGAAGGGCCGTTCACTTTTCTCGCCACCCTGCTTGACCGCGACAATTTCGTTGGCCGCATTTTGACCGGTCGCATCCAGTCGGGCACGCTCAAACTCAACGACCCGATCCACGCCATTGACGGCGACGGCAAGCTGGTCGAAGCCGGCCGCGCCACCAAAATCATGTCGTTTCGCGGGCTGGAGCGGGTTCCGGTCGAATTTGCCGAAGCGGGCGATATCATCAGCCTGGCCGGCATGACCAAGGCAACCGTCGCCAACACCATCGCCCATACCTCGGTCACCACGCCGATTTATGCGCAGCCAATTGACCCGCCGACGCTGTCGATGCGTTTTGCGGTCAACGATTCGCCGATGGCGGGCCGCGAAGGCGACAAGGTCACCAGCCGGATGATCCGCGACCGTCTGCTGCGTGAAGCCGAATCCAACGTCGCCATTCGGGTTACTGAAAGCGCCGACAAGGACAGCTTTGAAGTCGCCGGACGCGGTGAATTGCAACTGGGCGTACTCATCGAAACCATGCGCCGCGAAGGCTTTGAGCTCGGCATTTCCCGCCCCCGCGTCCTCTTTCGCGACGGCCCCAATGGCAACCGCGAAGAACCGTATGAGCAGGTCGTGGTTGACGTCGATGACGAATTCGCCAGCACTGTGGTATCGAAAATCCAGAAGCGCAAAGGCGACCTGGTCGAACAGCGGCCCTCTGGCGCGGGCAAGACCCGCCTGACCTTCTCCGCGCCGTCACGCGGCCTGATCGGCTATCACGGCGAGTTTCTGTCCGACACGCGCGGCACCGGCATCATGAACCGGTTGTTCGAGAAGTACGACGCCTACAAAGGCCCCATCGATGGCCGCGGCAATGGCGTGCTGATCTCCAACGGCACCGGCGAAGCGGTCGCCTATGCGCTCGACGCTCTAGAAGCACGCGGTATCCTGTTCGTCAGCCCCAACGTCAAAATCTATGAAGGGATGATCATCGGCGAAAACGCCAAACCCGACGATCTGGAAGTAAACCCGATGAAGTCCAAGCAGCTGACCAACTTCCGCTCGACCGGCAAAGACGACGCGATCCGCCTGACCCCGCCCAAGTTGATGACGCTGGAACAGGCGATTGCCTATATCGACGACGATGAAATGGTCGAAGTCACACCAAAAAACATCCGCCTACGCAAACGCTACCTCGACCCCAACGAACGCAAGAAAGCATCGCGGCGGTCAGAGGCGGC
>JBGSLY010000403.1:0-1893 GCA_041740435.1 Parasphingorhabdus sp. | reverse complement strand
CCGCAACTCGCCACCGCAACCGTCAATTGCCGGATATTGCCTGGCATCAAGCCCGAGGCGGTCGAGGCGGAATTGCGGACGTTGGCGGGGCCGGGGGTCACTGTCACCATGTCCGACGCCTTTGGTCAGCCGACCGACGCCTCGCCACTGCGCAAAGATGTCGTCGGGGCCTATACCCGCGCGGTGCACAAGCGGCATCCCGGTGTGCCGATCATTCCCAATATGTCAACCGGTGCCACCGACGGCGCGTATTTTCGCGCCATCGGCATCCCGGTTTACGGGGTCGGCGGCGAATGGATCGTGGTGCCAGAGGACGAGCGCGCGCATGGCCGCGACGAGCGATTGCCGGTCAAATCCTTCCATGAAAATATGGACATCTGGTACGATATGGTCAGCGAGCTGGCGGGTTAGGGTGATTGCGGTTGGTCGGGTTCCCGCTCGTGTCGAGCGAAGTCGAGACACCGTTACGCGATGCTCGGCGTCTGGGCCTCTCTACTACGCTCGAGGCGAACGGACTTAGGGGAAGCCCATTTCGAAATGTTGAGAAGTTGAAGTGACGCTCTGGATCAACACCCGATACGGCACCGCGCGTGGTGCAATCCGGCTGGCGCTCAGCTGGCCGCAGCATTGGGCGGGTATCGGGCGAAAGGCGCCGGATCCGGCTGAGGTCAAACGGCTGGTCTTCGTCTGCCGCGGTAATATCAGCCGCAGCGCCTATGCCGATGTGCTGGCCCGCTCGATTGGGCTGAACAGTGCGTCCATGGGGCTCTCGGCAGCCACCGGCAATCCCGCTGATCCGATTGTGGCAAAGATCGCGGCCGAACAAGGCCTAGCCATCACCGCGCACCGCAGCTGCCACGCACCAGATTTCAAACCGCAACCCGGCGATCTAATGCTGGCGATGGAGGTACGGCAACTGGAGCAGTTGTCGCGCGATCCCCGGCTATCGTCTTACCCCCGGCTGCTGCTGGGCAGCTTCGCCGGTGTCCCGCATATCCACGACCCGTTTACGCTTTCCGAGGATTATTACCGGACCTGCCTGCCCCGGATTGCGCGCGCGGTGGGGCGGTTGTCGCGGGCATTCCCCGGCGCAAGGCTTTCCGGATAATCTCCGCCATATCGGCAAAAAACGGCATCGGATCGCGAAGGTCAAAGACATAATAGCGCCCACGCGGGTCAAAAAATGCCGCCAGATAAGCGAGAATGTCGCGCAGCGGACGGCGGCGGAAAAACGGGTCGGATATCTGGCCGCCCTGCGCCACCACCCGAAACAGCCGTTTGCTTTCCGGGATCATATAGCGCGCGTGAATATTGCCGCGATAGGGGGGCGGGGCGCTGACATCGCCCAAAACCCGCGACCGATAAAGGTCCCAGGCAAATTCGGCCCCGGCTTGGCTGGCCAGCGGCAAGCTGCCCCAAAAACGTCCGTTGATTTCCATTAGAATATATTCGCCCGAGGCCGGATCATAGCGATACTCGACCATCGCCGGCCCCTGCCAGTCGAGCGCGGTTAGCAGCGCTTCGGACTTTGCCCGCTGCTCGTCATGCAGATGCACGGGCAATGCCTTGGCCCAAGTCGACACCCCGCCCTCGGGCGGCCATTCGTTGATTCGCTGGTGCTGAAAAAAGGTGATTGTTTGCGTGCCGTGCCGCAGGAACATCTGGCCCAGCCCGACCCCGCGCGCATATTGCTGCACCAAAGGTTGGATCGGCAACCGAGCATAGCGGTGCAGGGCGCGCTCCAGCGCGGCTTGGTCAGCGCAGATCTCCGCCTTGATCAGCGGCAATCCGGCTGCCTCCAGCATCGGCCCGGCGATATTGGGATCGGGCCATTTGACCACCACTGGCCAGCTTTCCGGCGCTCCGGTGTAATTCTGCGGCACCGCGATGCCG
>JBGSLY010000402.1:0-5708 GCA_041740435.1 Parasphingorhabdus sp. | reverse complement strand
GGCACGAAGACCATATTGGCGCGATCCCGTATCTCGCCGCCGACTTGGGGGTGCCGATGTACGCAACCCCGTTCACGGCGGGATTGATCTCGCGCAAACTTGATGAGGTCGGATTGCTTGGGCAGGTAAAGCTGCACGTTGTACCCGACCGGGGCAAAGTGCATCTTGGCCCGTTTGATTTTGAATATATCCCCTTCGCGCACTCGATTCCAGAGGGCAACGCTCTGGTCATCGACACACCCTATGGCCGAATTTTCCATACCGGCGATTGGAAACTAGACGAAAATCCTGTGATTGGCGAACCGGCCAAGGGCGAGGAACTATCGGCAATTGGCGACACGGGCGTGCTGGCGCTGGTCTGCGATTCGACCAATGTGTTCAACGACAAGGCGTCGGGGTCCGAAGGCGAGGTGCGCGACAATCTGCTCGCAGTAGCAAAAGAGATTTCCACCCGAATTTTGGTGACGACTTTTGCCTCCAACGCGGCGCGGCTGCATACGTTGGGCGAAGTGGCAAAAGCGACCGGGCGGCAACTCTGTGTTGCTGGTCGTTCGCTCGACCGGATTATCGAAACCTGCCGCGAAACCGGCTATTTGCGCAATTTTCCTGCGACCGTCGATTTTGAGGAAGCGATGCGCTTGCCGCGTGACAAGGTGATGATTATTGCCACAGGCGGACAGGGAGAAGCGCGTGCCGCGCTGGCCCGGATTGCGGGGGAAAGCCACAAGATCAAGCTTACCGAAGGCGATGTGGTGCTATTTTCGTCGAAGCAGATTCCCGGTAACGAGATCGCCATTGGCAAGATCATGAACCAACTGGCCGACAAAGGCATTGTCATGGTCACTGAACGGCAGGCGCATATCCATGTGTCGGGTCATCCGGGACGGCCTGAGCTAAAGAAACTCTACGACTGGATCAGGCCCGAGATTTTGGTCCCGGTCCATGGCGAAATCCGCCACATGCAGGAACAGGCGCGCTTCGGTAAAAGTTGCGGCATCCCCACAGCGATTGCCCAGAAAAACGGCGATGTTATCCGACTGGCTCCTGATGGTCCGGCGCTGATTGGACGGGAACGGACTGGGCGCTTGGTTTTGGATGGCGATGTCATCCTGCCCGCCGATGGCAAAACCCTCAACGAACGTCGGCGATTGAGTTTCAACGGCCATATTACCGTTGCCATTGCGCTCGATGCTTCGGGCAAGTCCATTGGTACGCCGGTGGTCAATCTGCTGGGTGTGCCATTGGAGGAAGATGAAGACGAATTTCTGGATGCGGTCGCCGAACTGCTGGCGGCTGATAAGGGACCAGTGCGGGATATCGCCCGCTTTGCCGAAGCCACCCGCATAGCGGTGCGGCGACTGGCGGGGGACTGGACCGGCAAAAAACCGGTTGTCACCGTGTCGATAATCGAGGCATGACGGCGCTATGCAATGGACATCAATCATCGCCATCTATGTGCTGTTTTGGGTGTTAAGCGCCTTTGTGGTCATGCCATTTGGCGTGCGCAACAATGACGAACTGGGCATCGAGAAAATCCCCGGTCAGGCGGATGGAGCGCCCGGCAATTTCCGACCGGGTAGGGTAATCGTCCGCACAACGATCTTGGCCGCCATTCTATTTGGGACTTATTATGCGAATTATGTCAACCAATGGGTGACCATTGCGGACATCGATGTTTTCAACAGCAAGCGGTGGGAAAACTGACCACTATGTTCGTGGTGCTCAGCGCCATCAATCTTAGCTCCGAAGCCGCTCTATAGCCTGAGCCAGAGCGACGTAAAGCTTGCCGATATCAGAAGACAGCAAGGTAACACTGACCGCACTGCCGTCACGGGTAGCAAGGACGTTGCGCAGCATCGATTCGAAATCGTGAATGTAGCGATTTACATGTTCTCTGAATGTCGAATTATGCTCATATTCTGCGAGCACTTCCTTCGCTTCGCGCCCGTCGAGTAGCCGGACAGCGCGGCGGGTGAAAATACCACGATCGCCTTTTAGATAAGTGGTCCATTCGCTGTCCCCGACCTCTGTCGACAGGATTTTTGCGACATCAATGGCGGAGCTGTTCAGGTTTTCGGTAAGCTGCGCGAACAGTCTCGCAAAGCTATCTTCGCTGCCTGAATCGGCAATTTGCATCGCAGATGTCAGCCGCTCCTCGATGGCTGCTGCACGTTTCTCATGCGCAGATATCTGTGTGGCCAATTGATCCATGCTCTGACGGGTTTGCTCAAGAGTGGTCTCAATGGTCGTATGCAACTGGGGCACCATAGCCGACACTCTGTCATCAAGCGCTGATTTCAAAGCAGCCTCCGCACGATCAGAGAGTTTTTGCGCCGATTGGGTGATGCTTTCGTCCAACGCATCCTTGCTGTGCTGCGCCGCTTGCCGCGCCGTATCGCGAATACGGACAAGCGCGCTAATCAAACGCTCGCTGCTGTTTTCCGCCAAGTCATCGGTCAAAGCCCGAAGCGACTCAATCTGCGCCTGCAAATCGGCATAGCGGGTCATGTTCGCCTGATGCCCCGCAGCACCCAAGGTGCGCAGTTGCTCTAGTTGAGAAGCAGTGTCTGCAACCGTGTTGCAGCTGCCTTCGACGATGCTGACAAGCTCTGTCGCCATGGCATTGGCAGCCGCGCCTTCAGCATTTAACTTTTGCAACAGAGCGAAACTTTGCGATCCGCGCGCATCAAACCTGTCGAGTGCAGCGGGCAAGGTTTCGTCGATTTCCCGAGCTGTGCTGTCGAGTGCCACCAGCAGCCGCTCGGCCCGCGAAATAAGGGCATCGGATGCCTGTTTGCCCTGCTCCATTTGTCCGATCAAATGCTGGGTATTGGTCTCTAGCGCGGTCACGGCAAACGCGATTTTCGCGGTCTTTTCCCCGCTTTGTGAATCGAGCTCGGTAATATGCTCGCGTGTTTTGATAACGGTTTCATCGAGCTCAGCAATGAGCGCATGCAGGGTGCTTCCCAGTTGATCGCTGCCGCCTTGAAGCTCTGACAAGCGGCCAATAAGTCCGTTCATATCCGCTTCCAACTTTTTCGTTAGTGCAGCGCTGCCGGTTTGCAGGTCGCTCTGACTCTTGGCGGCAGCTTCATGAATTTTGTTTTGCAGCTGTTCCGCGTTGGTTGCCAACTGAGCACCCGATTGCAAAATAGTTTCCGCAATTTTGTCCGCCCCCGATTGGGCGGAAGCCAGATAGGCCTCGAATTGATTGATGATCACCTGTGCATCGTTGCTCAGCGCCTTTTGATTTTCCTCTACGGTTTTGCCAACCTGAACAAAGCTGGCATGAGCGTTGGTGCCTGCCTCGTTCATCCGGATCAGGGCATTGATAAGCTGGCTGACTTCGGTTTGAGCAGTCCGTCCGGTATTGCCGATCTGGTTGGTTAAATCCTTGGCCGAGGTAATGACCACCGGCAGATGCTCCCGCAACTGCTGCATATTGGACATGGCGGTGTTGCTGACCTTGTCCAAAGAAGTGGCGTCTGCCAATGAAACTGCCAAGGCTTCGCGAATCTGCTCCGCCGAGCCGGTCAGCCGCTGGCTAGATTGTATGCCCAGCGTTTCCAACTCGCGGCTCTGGCTGGCCAAAAATTCGCGGGCGATGCTGAGCTCGCCATTGATAATGCGCAGCCGGTCCTCCAGCGCTTCGGATTCTCGCCGCAGAGCCAATCCGACATCTGCAAAGCGCCGCCCTTCGCGCGCACTGTTCCGAGCGGCGATCAAATAAACCACAGCAATCAATAATGTCGGCAAGCACCAGGTAGCAAATAGGTTCACCGCCTCTTTCAGAGCGGGAGGCGTGACAAAAATGTCACGCTGCGCCCACAGAAATATCCCGCTCCAAACAACAATACCCAGCCCGACCAAGGCGGGTATAAGCCATGTACGGTGGTTTTGTTCGGCTGTCTCCTCAGCAGCTTCGACTTCGTCATCGGACAGAAAATTCTGTTCATAAACAGCATTTTGGGGCTCTAGGAGCGATAAATCCTCTACATTCGGTGCCGATGTCATGCCATCCTGCAATGCCGCATCCAATGACGCTTCGCCGTCGCGATCCCGCCACATTCCGATAATTTTTGAGCCCCCGGTCATGGCGTCTGTTTACCATGTTTTTGCGCACAGGAAACCATAAGTTAACCTAGCGCTCACTATAGTGAACCCATGTCGTTTGATTATGGAGCACTGGACGCGGCGCTGACCGCAGCTGTTGGGGATGATCCCGGACTCATCGCCGAATTGCGCGGTGCTTTCTTGGACAGCGCGAAGCGCCAAGTCGATCTGCTCGGACGGTCGCGATGTGATGCCAATTGGCAATATGCTGCATGGCGATTGAAGGGCTTAGCGGCGAGTTTTGGGGCGACAGCGATCATTGCACTTGCCGATGAAGCCGCGCATTCGGCCCCCGGAGAACCCGTTGTCATCAGGAAATTGCTGCGTGCGATCGATGCGGTGGAAGCCCATCGGGACTGAGTCCTTCTGTAAAACTGCAGTGCCGTAGGGGCTTTGTGCTTTGCACATAAGCTGAGATAGCCCTATGCCGTTGGCGAGATTTGCCAACGGGACCCTCGTGTGAAAATTGCTCTGATTTCGATGACCAAGGAACTTGATGGCAGCGGCGGTCCGGTGGGCCTCGCACCGATGCTGTCGCGCTGCGTTGCGGCGGAGCAGGCCCGTTTTGCTATTGCAGCGGGCGCGCAGAAAATCTTATTTTTTTCGCAGGCGATGTCGGGCGGCTTGGTCAAGTTGGTCGATGAATTGCGCGGGCAGGGGATTGCCGCAGATATCACCCGGTCACGTGATGACTTGGTGGTGATGATCGCGCCGCAGGACGATTTGCTGCTGATCGACGATGGTGTTTTGTGTGTTTCGGAGACATTAGCGGAATATAATGAATCCAGTCGTTTTTGGGTGCAGGTTCTGGATGATGCGCCGCAGCGCGAAAAGTTAGAGCGGATTGATCTGCAGCACCGTTGGGCCGGAACCGCGATGGTGTCAGGGGAATTGGTTGCCCAGCTTGATGCCCTGCCGGAAGATTGGGATCCGCTCTCGGCGCTGCTGCGACTGGCGATCCAGAACGATGTGCCTAGAGTTGGATTGTCGGCATCGGACCTCGAGTCCGGTAATTGGCGGCAGTTGCAGTCGATGGCGGAAGTGAAGCGCGCGGAATTGGCGTTGCTGTCGGAAAGGACCGATCAGCGTGGCGGATTTTTTTCGCGATGGGTTTTAACCCCGTTGATCCAGCGGTTTTTGCCGCTGCTTTGGCATCGCGATGAAGCGGGTTTGGGTTTGGGTGTCGGCACTTTTTTAATGCATTTGCTTGCGATGGTCGGCGCCTATGCGGACTTTCCGATCATAACCTGTCTTCTGCTGCTTTTGGGATGGATCATCATGGGCTTGCAGTCAGGTTTGCGCCGTATCCGGATGGACCCTGAACCTGGATTGTTACTTCTGTCGCTGCCTTATGTTGGTTTTGTCTTCGCATTGGGAATGGCAGTCATGGGTGCCTCCTATCCCGCCAGTATCCTACCCAATATAGTGATCCTTGCTTTGATTGCTGTCTTACAGGCCTATCTGTCGCATAGACCTGCAAAGGAACATCGGACCGCGCCCTATGCCGAATGGCCGTTGTTGATAGTGATGGTGATCGTTTTCGCGCTAGGCGGACAATTTATATGGGGCCTGTATGCGGCCGCATTGGTGTCGGC
>JBGSLY010000401.1:0-4216 GCA_041740435.1 Parasphingorhabdus sp. | reverse complement strand
GTCCGGCTACGGTCGATGGTCCGCAGCGGCTTGACGGACAGACCCGGCGCATCGGCAGCAGCGAGATGCAGCTTTCGGTCTTGGCTGGCGATCAGGATATGCGTTGCACCATCGCAATCGAGCGCGAACAGCGCGATGCCGTTCAGCGTTCCTTCGGCGGCGACAATCCCTGCACCATCGCGCGCGCCCGCCGCCTCGGTTAAGGCCGCGCCAAACCGGGCGCTGCCGTCCGCAATGCCGGGCAGGGTTTGTGCGTGAAAGGCGGGATCGGGCGAAGCGGCTATCGCCATTGCGGCCAGCGTGTTGCCGATAAATCTGGCTGGCGAGACCGCGCCGCCCAACGCTTCGGCGATCAGCGCGGCTTCGACCAGTCCCATCGCTGAACCGCCATGCTCCTCGGCCACCATGGCCCCGGAAACACCGAGTTCGGTCAGGGCAGCAGCCAGCTTTTCGGGCAACCCGTTATCGCCATCGGCATAGCCGCGAACCGCGTCCAGAGCGGAATGTTCGGCGCAAAAACCGGTCATCATGTCGGACAGCATCTGCTGTTCCAGCGAAAGCGCAAATTCCATGGCTTTTCCTATGCTGTCTGTAATTTGGGTTCGCGCGGCAGGCCAAGCCCGCGTTCGGCGATGATGTTTTTCTGGATCTGCGCGGTCCCGCCGCCGATGATCAGGCCCAGATCGTACATGAAGCGCGACTGCCACGCGCCATGGTCGCGCAGGCGCCCGCCCTCGCCGTAGAGCAAGCTTAGCTCGCCCATCACATCATTGGCCAGTCCCGCAAGTTGGTGGTTGAGCTCGCATCCTTGCAGCTTGATGATCAGTCCCGCCATGCCGGGGCTTTCCTGTTTCAGCGCGGCAGTGGTCACGCGCATCCCATTGGCCTGCATCGCATACACCTCCGCCTGCAAGCGGATCAGCCGGTCGCGGTAGACCGGATTGTCGATAATCCGCTCCCCATCCATGCTTTCGCTTTTCATCAACTCGATGATCGCCAGCAACCGCGAGCGGGCCGCATTGGGATCGCCCAGCATCCCGCGCTCGTGCTTTAGTGTGGAGTTGGCGACTCGCCAGCCATGCCCCGGCTCGCCCACAATCTGGTGCATCGGCACCCGAACGTCGGTAAAAAACACCTCGTTGAAATTCGCCGATTCCGTCATGTCAACCAAGGGCCGCACCTCGATCCCAGGTGTATCCATCGCAAAGATCAGATAGGAAATCCCGCTATGCTTGGGCGCATCCGGCTCTGTGCGCACCAGACAGAAGATCATATCGGCTTGCCGGGCGGTTGAGGTCCAGATTTTCTGTCCGTTAATGACATAATCGTCGCCATCGCGCACCGCAGAGGTCCGCAAATTGGCAAGGTCCGACCCCGCACCGGGTTCGGAATAGCCTTGGCACCAGACAATCTCTCCCGCCAAGGTCGGCGCAATCCAGCGACGCTTCTGTTCCTCGGTCCCGTTTTCGAGCAGCGTCGGCACCAGCATCGAAATGCCCTGGCTGGCCATTGGCGGCGGCGCGCCAGTCTTGGCAAAGGCCTCCGCGATCAGGCGCGATTTCAGTATATCCGGCTCCGCGCCATAGCCGCCATAGTCGCGCGGGATGGTCCGCGCTGCATAGCCCTGCGCAATCAACGTCCGCTGCCACGCCAACCGTTTGCTATCGCGCATCCCGGCGCCCGGCGCGGGCCAGTCGGCACGGTGATCGGTCAGAAACCGGGTAACCTCATCGGCGAAATGCCGATGTTCTTCGCTCAGACGTAAGTCCATATCCTATCCTTTCCCCAGCACCGCTCAAACCGCGAGCCGCATCATCCCCTCTTGCACCGCCGAGGCTATCAACCGGCCATCGCGGGTAAACAGCATGCCGCGATTGTGGCTCCGCGCGCCGCCGGTCCAGTCGCTGTGCATGACATAACAAATCCATTCGTCCATCCGGAAATCGCCGTGGAACCACATTGCGTGATCAAGACTGGTCGAAAACAACCCTCGTGTTGCCCAGTTCAGGCCGTGAGGGAGCATGCCAGTGGAGAGCAAGCCCATGTCGGACGCAAATCCCAAAGCCGCTTGATGGACCAGCGGTTGATCGGGCATCGGAGCCACCGCCTTGATCCATTGATATTGCTGCATCGTGCGCTCATTCGACAGCGGCTTGCTGTTGCGGACTTCGAACGGACGCGGCATGCTCATCCGCTCCAGCCGTTCGTCCGGGATATCTGGATTGCGCGCCAGCCATTCCATCGCGCCTTCGCACTCTTCGGGCGGCAGGACATCGGGCATCGGGATCTGATGGTGCAAGCCTTCGGCGGGTTTCTGGAAAGACGCGGTCAGGTTGAAAATTACCTTGTCGTCCTGCCTTACCACCACCCGGCGGTTGGAAATCGACCGACCATCAAAGTCGCGGTGCACGCGAAAATGCAGCGCCTTGGTCTCGTCCCCGGCGCGCAGGAAATAGGCGTGCAACGAATGCACGGCTTTTTCATCATCAACCGTCCGGTCGGCGGCAACCATCGCTTGAGCAATCACCTGTCCGCCGAAAATCCGGTCGCGTTCGCTGGCCTTTAGCGCCGGGTAAACAAAATGGTCCTCTTCGTCCTCCTTCAAGTCGAACACGCGCAGCAATCCGGCGATAAGCTTTTCCGACGGCAAGGCCGTGCGGTGCGCATTGGCGCGGGCCAGACGGTCTGCGATTTGCTGTGCGCTCAATGTGTTCGTCATGCGCCTTGCTCCGCCCAAACCGGTTTGCGCTTTTCGGTGAATGAGGCAATGCCCTCACGTCCCTCCTCGTCCAGCATACAGTCGGCAAACCGGTCGGCGGCAAAATCCATCAGCGCCTCCATCGGCAATTCTCCAATTTGACGCAATATATCTTTGGTCCGCCCGTTCGCACCGGGGGCGCAGCGCAGCACGGCGGTGCGCACCGCTGCCTCAATTTCGTCAAGCCCCGCGATATCCGCCGCCACATAGTCGGCAAGCCCCTTCGCCTTGGCCTCAACCCCTTTGAACCGTGCGCCGGTCAGCATCAACCGCCGTGCGGTCGCCATGCCCAGCCGCCGCACAACATAAGGCGCAATTTGCGCTGGCGCGATGCCGAGCTGCGTTTCGGTCAGGGAAAACTGGGCATCTTCGGTGACCGCCACCACATCGGCGCAGCAGACCAGACCCATGCCGCCTGCTATCGCCGCCCCGTGCGCCAGAACCAGCACCACCTGCGGCATGGCATCGACCAGCGCGAACAGTTCGCCGCCTTTGCGATTGGCCATTGCGACATCGGCATGCGCAGCCTCTTGACCATGGAAACCCGACTGAAAGCCCTTCAAATCAGCACCTGCGCAAAACACCGGCCCGTGCCCGCGCAAAGTGATACCGCGCACGGCCCGATCATCCTTTACCGCGTGCAGCACCGCACGCAGGTCATCGGACAGTTCCGCCGAGAGCGCGTTGCGGTTTTCCGGACTGGCAAAGGCGATGGTCAGCCAGCCATTTTCGAGGCGGGTTTCGATTTTCGTGGTGGGCGGTAAGGTGGTCATGATATTTGTCCAAAAATGTCCGGAAAAGATTGTTCGGTGTCCAAATAGTCAGGTTTCCGTTCGTGTCGAGCGAAGTCGAGACACCCATCGGCGTTACGTGCCTCTGGGGCCTCTCGACTTCGCTCGAGGCGAACGGTGCGAAGACGGATATTATTCAAGATGCGAAACCTTCAGCGCAACCGGAATTGTGACGGGATGGGCGAGCAAAATCTGGCCATAGCCCTTGCCCTGCGCGTCATTGCGAATGCTCGCCACCCCGCCGCCGCCCAAGACCGTATCGATCAGAAAGTTGATGGCGTGCGATCCGGGCAGATGATATTTTTGAACCTTGGCCGTGTCCGCGCCGCCCTCGATGAAATGACCGAAGCGCCCTGCCACCGATTCAGGCATCAGCGCCTGCCAGATATAGGGCAGAAATGCTGGGTCGCGCGCAATCACGCCGATATTGGCCTTGTTGCCCTTGTCGCCCGAACGCGACCAAGCGAGCGCGATTAGCGGCACTTCGACCCTATCGCCGGTGTTATCGGGCAAAGCAGGTTCGGCAGGGCGAATGATGGTGCTTAGGTTAAAGGCCGCTCCGTTAGCGTCCTGCATTTGGTGCTGCCGGTCACCCCAATCGATAGTTATCTTTACCTCAACTTTGGGCGTCAGATAGGAAAACAGCCGCACTACCGGCGACGGTTTG
>JBGSLY010000400.1:0-7887 GCA_041740435.1 Parasphingorhabdus sp. | reverse complement strand
TATAATAATCAGGATCACGCGATGATGACCGCGATGCTGACGGTGGAAAACATTGTCGCCGGATCGCGCAAATGGAATGTTTGGAACGTCAACGAAGACGCCGAATATCACGAGGCGGGCGACGAGGGCGAGCAGACCGTATTGTCCGATGACCGCGCTGCGGCCTTGGAATCGGTGCGGGAAGTTCCATCGCGCGTTGCCGCCGAAGACCGCGCCGAAGATCGTCGGGCCGCATAGTGGGGCAGCGTTCCCCCAATGATCGCCGCTCGGTCGTCGGCATGGCGGTCGGCCAGTTGCCGACCCCGCTGGCAATTCTGAACCGCTATGCCTTTACCCGCTATTTCATGGCGAGCCTGGTGTCGCTGGCGTTCGATATGGCGGTGTTCATGACCTTTGTGTCGCTCAATATGAAACCAGCGGTGGCATCGGCGATCGGGTATCTGTTCGGCGTTTCGGTACACTGGATCATTTCCTCGACCTTTGTCTTTCCGGGCAAAACCCGGACGGGTCGGGCGCTTAATTTCCAGATTGCGACCTTTTTTGGCACCGCGCTGCTCGGGCTGGGGATAACCGTTGGCATTGTTGCAACCCTGACCGGTTGGGGCTTGCTGCCGGTTTTGGCAAAAATTGCCGCGGTCGCGGTCAGTTTTGTCGTGGTCTATTTGATCCGCAAATTCGGAGTGTTCCAGTGACGGCTTTTGCTGCCCGACTGGTCCCCGGATTTTTTCTGGGGGAGGACGCGCGCAAGCTGCTATGGTGGATTCTGGTTTGGGTTTTTCTGCCCAACCTCGCCTTTGCTGCAATGTGGTTTGTTGGCGCGCCGCCGCGTGCGCTGGTTATCATCGTCACCGGCATGGTCGGCCTGATCGTCAAGCGGATGAATTTCTGGGTGCAATGGCCGGTGTGGATCGCACTGATGATCTATTCGGTTTTGTATTTTGTCTCCGGCCTTTTCAACCTCTCGGTCGCTTCCTTACTTTATTCGCTGCAATTTTTTGCCGAGATGGAGCCGGGCAATTCAATAGAATATATCGCAGCGGCGGCTCTGGTGCTGGTGATATTGGCCATGTCGTTTTTTGTCATGCGCCGCGACACCCATTTCGTCAAACCGCTGAATATCCTGCTGGCCGGTCTGTTCATCGGCGCGGTGGTACAGGCCGATACGGCGATGGGCGAGGATATGCGCGGCCGTTATTTCCGCAGCGCGCCCGCCGACGCGCCTTTCGCTTCGGCCACCCAAAAGACCGGACTTGCGGCGCGCGCGGATGGCAAACGCAACCTGATGCTGATCGTCGTCGAAGCCTTGGGTGAACCCGGTGCCAACCCGGCGATCCGGGAGCAATTGTTCGCGCAGTACAAGACCGACGCGGTGCGCATCCGCTTTGACATTACTCAAGGTACATCGCCATTTTATAACAGCACCACCGGCGGCGAAATCCGCGAACTTTGCGGGCGTTGGGGCGACTATTACGATTTGGTCGATGCCAAGGATGATAGCTGCCTCCCCGCAAGCCTTGCCAAAAAAGGCTATGCGACCGAAGCCGTGCATAGTTTTACCGGGGCGTTTTTCGCACGAGAAAAATGGTATCCCAATATCGGCTTTCAAAAGACCATTTTCTGGGATGATTTGCAAAAACAAGGGATTGAATGGTGCGGCGGCGTTTTTGCCGGGGCGTGTGACCGGCAAATGCCCAAGTTGCTCACGGCGAAGCTGAAAGCATCAGACAAGCCCATGTTCCTCTATTGGCTGACCCTCAACAGCCATTTGCCGGTGCCCGAAGGTCTCAATCTCAACGTCGAAAATTGCAGCCGCATCTCGCCCGCTTTGGCCGAGAATTTTCCGATGATCTGCCGCCAGTTTGCGATTTACAACGCCATCGACAAGGCTCTGATTGCCGAAATTACCGCACCCGATTTCCCGCCGACCGACATTCTGATCGTCGGCGATCATATGCCGCCCTATTTCGACAAGCATAACCGCTCGCAATGGGATGCGGAGCATGTGCCCTATCTCTACCTCAAATACCGGCCCGAAAATCAGGATGCCGCTGGCACGCCGTGATGTTCGAAAACCCATCCAGTAAAAGTGCTGCGCTCTCCCTGCTGCTGCTGTGGATTGTGGTCTGCGGATTGCTGATTGCTGTCAGCTGGGGACAGATTGCCGCGGGCATGGGCGGCGACCCCGACGATCAGTTGCGGTTGGTGCAGCTGCGCGACTGGCTGGCCGGTCAAAGCTGGTTTGATACGACCCAATACCGGATTGCCGCACCGACCAGCCAACCGATGCACTGGTCAAGACTGGTCGAGATTCCCTTGGCGCTGGTCGTGGTTCCCCTGACCCCAATTCTGGGTCAGTTACAGGCGGAACTGGCGGCGCAAATTCTGGTTCCGCTGGTCACGCTGGGCATGGCCATGGCGCTGGTTTTCCGGTTGACCGAACGTCTGTTCGACCGCTCGACCGGATTGGTTGCTGCCGCATTGAGCGCAACGGCGGTGCCTTTGCTGGTGCAACTTCGGCCTATGCGGATCGACCATCATGGTTGGCAGATTGTGCTGGGGCTAGTCGCATTGCTCGCGCTGCTGGATGACCGGCAACGGCGGAGCGGGATGGTTATCGGCGGGGCGCTGGCCTTATGGTTGGCGATCTCGCTCGAAGGCCTGCCCATGGCGGCGGCCTTTATGGGTTGGCTCGCTTTGTCATGGCTTTTCAAGCCGGATCAAGCGCAAAGGCTGGCCTTTGCGGCGGGGACGATGGCGCTGGGCAGCGCGTTGCTCCTGCTGCTGGTTCATGGCCGCTTGAGCGGGCTGGCCAATGTTTGTGATGCTGTATCCACCGCGCATATCACGGCCATTGCCGCTGGGGCGGGGATAGTTTTGCTGGGCACTCGCTTAGTCAGCGGCGCGCTTTGGCAGCGGGCCGGGGTGCTGCTATTGGCTGGTGCAGTCAGTCTAGGGACTCTCTATGCGCTCGCGCCGCAATGTCTGGGCGATGCCTTTGGCCAGATTGATCCGGTGGTGCGCGAATATTGGTTTAACAACGTCCGCGAAGGTTTGCCCATCTGGCAGCAGCCGTGGCGGGTGTCGGCCAATATTTACGGCGGGGCGATTTTGACCGGCGTAATCGGCTGGTTCCTCTCCGTCCGGACAGTGGCAGAGGATTCGAAACGGCAGGATTTTTTCGCGACCGGATTTGTCCTGCTTTGCGCGTTCCTGTTGTCGCTGTTCGTGCAGCGGTCGAGCAGTTTCGCCGCCGCCTTCGCCCTGCCATTTTTCGCTTGGGCGGTGCTGCGGTTTCTCACGCTCGCCAGATCGCAAACCAACGCTCTGTTTCGCATTTTGTGCACGGTAGCCATTATCTTCCTGATCCTGCCCGGTCCCTTGCTGGCGGGCGCGTGGAATGCGGTTACCGGCTATTCCGATCCCGAGGCACCATTGGCCATCGCGCCGGGACAAATTGCTTGCGATTCCCCGCAATCGCTGGCCCGGCTCGGCATTTTGCCGCAATCGACGATATTGGCCAGCTTTGACCTTGGGCCGATGATATTGCTGACCACACCGCATAGCGTCGTTTCCTCCAGCCATCACCGCAACGACGCAGCGATGGCCGATCAGATTGCCATTTTTTCGTCATCGCCGGACAAGGCTCGGTCCATGCTGGCCGCGCGCGGGGTGGGTTATATCGCGGTCTGTCCCGATGAGGCTGAATTGAAGAACTATCTTACGCGCCATCCCGATGGACTATGGGCATCGCTCAACGCTTCCGCCCCGCCGCCATGGGCCCAACCTGTCCGGATTAAGGACAGCAATTTGCAGGTTTGGCGAATTTTTACAAATTAGCTTGTCAGAAAATCCAAAATTTGTAACACCTTGACCTGCAACAGAAGTGCAGTCGGAGGGACAGTGCCATGGCTCGGGTTACGGGTTTAGGTGGGGTTTTTCACCGTGTGAAAAATCCAGCGGAATCGCGCGCTTGGTACAGAGATGTGCTGGGGATCGACGGCGAATATGGCCCGATGCTCAGCTGGTCACTGGAAACCGGCCCCGATCCCTATAGCCTGATCAGCCATTTTGCAGCCGACAGCACATATCTGGCGCCTAGCTCAGCGGAGTTTATGATCAATCTGCGGGTGGATGACCTTGACGGCTATCTGGAAATACTGCGCGATAAGGGCGTGGAGATTTTGGGTCAGGTCGATGAAGGCTATGGCAAATTTGCTTGGATTCTCGACTGTGACGGAATCAAACTGGAATTCTGGGAACAAAAGGAAGCGCCGACCGAAGAGTAGCGGCGATTTTTTGATCCAGATCAATGCAGGCGCGTTTCTGTTGTCGCAAATCCGGAAGGCACCAACCCTTTTCCGGAGAAAACCAATGGCAGAATATTTTACCCAGCCCGCACCGCTTGTCTTTCTGGGCATGATGCTCAGCTTTGCGGTGGTGATGCTGTTCGTGACGATTGCCGACGCGAAAACCGAATAACGACAAAATTGGTTGGGGGGGGAGCCGCTGTTGCCGCTCCCCCCGCCATTTTTTCTGATCTTACTTGCTGGCCGCGATCCAGCCGTCGATTTTCTTTTCCAGCACCGTCATCGGCAGCGCGCCGGTGTTCAGCACCTGATCGTGGAATTCGCGAATGTCGAATTTCGCGCCCAGCTCGCTTTCCGCCTTTTTGCGCAGCCGCTGGATAGTCATCGCGCCAATCTTATAGGCCAGCGCCTGTGACGGGATGGCGATATAGCGCTCTACTTCTGCGGTGGCGTCGGTTTTGCCCATATCGCTGTTGGCCAGCATATAATCGATCGCCTGTTCGCGGGTCCAGTTCTTGCTGTGCAGCCCGGTATCGACGACCAGCCGCATCGCGCGCAGCATCTCGTCGCTTAAAGTGCCGAACCGCTGATAGGGGTCTTTGAAAAAGCCCATTTCATAGCCAAGCGTTTCGGAATACAGCGCCCAGCCTTCGACATAGGCGGTGTTACCGCCAAAGCGCATGAATGCGGGAAGAGCCTCGTTTTCCTGTGCCAGGCTGATCTGGAAATGGTGGCCTGGGGCCCCTTCGTGCAGATACAACGTGGTCTGGCCTGGGGTGGTGCGGCTGGGCAGGTCATAGGCGTTGAAATAGAACACACCGGGGCGCGAACCATCGGGCGTTCCGCTCTGATACGAACCGCCGGCCTCAAACTTCTCCCGATATTCCTCATAGGGGCGGATTTCGAGCGGTGATTTCGGTATCACCTTGAAATACTGACCGATTTTTCCATCGACCGCTTTTCCGACATTGTAATAATCTTGGGTCAGCGATTCCCGGGTTGCCGGTTTGAACTTGGGATCGGTGCGCAGATATTCGAAAAATTCGGACAGCGTGCCTTTGAAGCCAACCTCGGTCTTGACCTCTTCCATGCCAGTTTTGATACGCGCGACTTCGGACAGGCCCAGATTGTGGATGTCGTCGGCCTTGAGCGGCAGGGTGGTGGTGCTCTCGATCAGGTTTTCATAAAGCAGCGCGCCGCCCTTCATCGCGCTCAGGCCAACGCCTTCGCGGGCCACGGCCAGATATTCATTGGCCAGAAAGTCGCGCATCCGCTTGTATCCGGCCAGAATGTCTTTGGTCGCGGCTTCATATTCAGCGGTCAGCCGGGTTTTGTCGGCCTCGCTGAAGCCTTCGGGGAATTTGCGGACTGGTCCCATGAAGGGCGATTCGGCCATCGGCTGCGCTATTTGCGTGTCGAGCTGTTCGATGACGTTGCGGATGGTCAGCTTGGTTTCGACCACGCCCGATGCCATGCCTTCGCGGAACCGGTCAATCGAACGGTCGTTGATCAGGATGAATTCCTTGTGCCGCTTCAGATTGTTGTCATAATCCGCCACGGTCTTGAATGGCGCACCGCCCTGTCCGGATACAAAGCCGGGGTAAAAGGTGTGAAAGCCGCTGAAATGGTTGACCGGACGCACCACGGTCAGGTCCATGATTTCCTTGGAATAGCCCTTCAAGGCTTGCTTGCGATCCCGTTCGAACACGTCAAACGCAATCTGGTCGGTGGTGCTAAGCTTGGCGCGGTCAATGGTGTACAGCGCGGCCAGATCGCGTTCTTCGGCGGCCTTTTCCTTGGCGAAATAGGCGTCGGTGATATAATCGCCCAGCTGGTCGGCATAGCGCATATCGCCGCGGAACAAGGCGCCAATCGGGTTGCGCTTCAGATTGTCCTCATCGGCGTCGGCGAACAGCTTTTTCAGCTTCTCGCCTTCGGTCATTTCCGCTTTTGCGGCATCGGCTTTCGCTTCATGCTCATGGGCAAGCGCGGCGGTGGCGGGGGCAAGGGTCGCAAACAGGCTGACCGAGGCCAGCAACAGCAGTGATTTCTTCATGAAAAGGCTTTCTCTCGCTAAATTGGTGTTGTGCGCGTCTAACACAGCACCCGGAGAGCGACAACGCGCAAAAAGCCGGTTCGTCGAAAATAACCGGCCGTTGGAAGATTATTTCGGCCGATTCGTTCGTGTCGAGCGAAGTCGAGACACGGTTTGGCGGGGTGCAAAATAGGGGCCTCTCGACTACGCTCGAGGCGAACGGCAATATTGTTTTGCCGCGGCGACCTTTACTATTTCCGCGCAAATCCCAGCAGCTTTTTCCATAACGATGCCGTTTCCGGCGGCGTAGGCGCTTCCGACAGTGGTGGGCGCAATTGGCGTTGGTGGTCGGGGAAGGGGGTTTCATCGGCGTCGAGCCCGCGCCAGTATAATTTCCCCACTTGATGCGGCTTGGAAATATCGACCTCGTTGCGCAGGGCGGCGAATTTGGCTGATTGCTCGGCCTCTTCCTCCAGCGTGTAAGGATCGAACAGCTGCGAGCCCAGCGCCAGATCAAACTGGTCGACGAAATAGCGCGGGATCGGGATGATCGCGCTGATGATCTCCCCCTTGTTCACGCGAACCGTCTGATTGGGTTTGACGATTTTCAGGTTGAAGGTGAAGTCGCGGCGCAGATTGTCGGTTTCCACCACCGCGAACAGGTTGGACAGATTGTCGCGGAAATAATTGGGCGGGTCGAGCACCATCAAATTGACCCCCGGCGGGGTACGAAAGCTGAATCTGTTCTGCACCGTGACGATGCCATTGCCGAAATGCGATGACACGCTTTGTACATCGCTGTCGCTGTGCGCGCCGTCGATGATGATCTTGGTGTCGCTGCGTTCCTCGCCGCCGTTCCACTTGGCCCGCCAGCTCAGCATGCTCTTGATGACAAAGCCATATTGGTTGCCGATCACCACCGGCAGACAGTGAAAGCTGTGTTTGCCCAGTTCCTCGCGGTGCGCTTTGCCGCGCAGTGGCTCGACAATGTCGAACACCGACGCTTCGTGTTCGGGATGTTCGACCAGACAGGCGATGGTGCCGTCGGGGATCACATTTTTATCGCGGTTGAGCATCAAAAGGCGTTCTGGCTAAGGGGCAAAGATCATTTGGTTATGTCTTCGCCCGTTTGCATAAAGTCCACCATTTTCCGCATCGCCTCATCGCCGGTGGTCAGGCAGGCGAAGAATTCGCTCGACGCTGTGACAGTGCTCTGCTCAACCGTTTCCCCTGCGGTCATAGCGTGCGCCATGCGTTTCACCGACTGGATGGCAACCGGCGGGCGGGCGGCGATGTCACTCGCGATTTCCAGCGCGTTTTCCAATGCGGTCCGGTCATTCAGTGGAAGGACCAATCCGATTTGTGCGGCCTCTTGTGGACCGATGACCCGTCCGCGCAGCACCATTTCAGTTGCCAGGGCGTGGCCAATGATCCGGCTCAGCATTTGGAAACCGCCGAGGCCCGGAACGATCCCGAGCCGGGTTTCCGGCAGGCCCAGCGTATAATCGCCATGCTCCGCCACCCGGATGTCGCAGGCGAGCGCAA
>JBGSLY010000399.1:0-1941 GCA_041740435.1 Parasphingorhabdus sp. | reverse complement strand
CTCGGTCGCCGTACCTTCGGGCGGCGGTGCGGCGGCGATCAGGGCGAGGGTGAGCGGGCCAAGAACAAAGTGCTTCATATCATTTCCCCGTGAACACCGGTTTGCGCTTTTCGACAATCGCATCAATTGCCTCCCGGTGATCGTCCAGTTGTTGCAAAACACCTTGGAAAATCGCCGCCATGTCGAGGTTTTCACGAATTGTCTGGTGCTGCGATGCGCGCAGCAACTGCTTGGTCTTGCGGATCGCCAGCGGGGGCAGCGCAATGACCATTTCGGCCAGTTCCTGTGCACGCGCCATCAACCGGTCATTCGCCACGACTTCGGATACCAGACCGTAATCGAGCGCCTTTGCCGCATCGATAAATTCGCCGGTAAACAGCATCTGGCTCGCCCGGGCATGGCCGATGATGCGCGGCAACAGCCAGCCGCCGCCATCGCCGGGAATAAGGCCGACGCGCAGAAAACTCTCGGCAAAAATCGCGTCTTCTCCGGCAATACGGATATCGCACATCGTCGCCAGATCGTTGCCCGCGCCAATGGCATGGCCATTAACCGCCGCAATCACCGGCACGGTAATTTCGGCCATGGTGAGCGGGATGCGCTGAATGCCCGTTTTGTACCACGCTTCGATTTCCACCGGCGACAGATGTTGCTCGGCAGTCAATGCTTTCAGCTCCTGCAAATTGCCGCCCGCTGAAAAGCTTTTGCCCTCTGCCGCAAGAATGACACAGCTGACGCCTTCATCACCATCGGCGCGCTGCATCGCCTCAACCAACCCTTCCACCAGATCGCGGGCGAGCGCGTTGCGTGTATCGGGTCGGTTCATCGTGATCGTTACGATACGGTCGTTTTTCTGATAGATTACCGCGTCGGTCATGTCTGTAACTCTCCCTCATCCCGGATATGTGCAACGGACATTGCAGGAGCCGCCGCGCTCATGCAAGAGGGGCAGATGATGGGCACGCGCATTTCTGGCAATTTTGGGCCGCGTAAAGGCAATGGTTTTACGCTGGTCGAGCTGATGGTGGTGCTGGCGATCATGGGGCTGGCGGCATCGGCGGTGGTTCTGAGCCTGCCGGGTGACCGGGACCGGCTGAATGACGAGGTGCAGACGGTGGCGGTGCGGCTGGCGGCGCTGCGTGACAATGCGATTTTACAGTCGCGGCCGATGGCGATGCAGTTGACTCGCTCGGGCTATAGCTATGTCGCGCGCGATGCGGCGGGCTGGACCGTGATGGACGAAAAGCCCTTCACCAGCGGCGACTGGCCGGAGGATATCCGCCCCGCTCTACCCTCCACCGGCGCGCAGCTGATCGCCTTTGAATCAACCGGCCTTCCGGCAGAAGCGGCGGAAATCATTTTGCAATCGGGCGGCAGCGAACGGCGAATCACAGTCGCGCCGCTGGGGCAGGTGCAGGCCGTGCCCATTGCGGGCACCACGCCATGAATCCAAGGCGCGCCAATGGCTTTACGCTGATAGAGATGCTGGTCGCGCTGTCGGTGTTCAGTCTGGCGGCGCTCGCGATCATCCGGTTGCAAAGCTATACCATCCACAATGGCGCGGAAATCGCGGATCGGGTCAGCGCGCAATCGGTGGTCCGCAACCGGTCGGTCGAGATTCTGACCGACCCCAATCCGCCGCCGCTTGGCCGCAGCAGTGGGCAGGAGCGCAATGGCGGTCGCAATTGGCAATGGGTGCAAGAAGCGCAGCTATCCGAAGACGGCAGGTTCGTGCAAATCGCCCTGTCTGCATCCACACCAGACACTAACGCTAGGGCCAGCCTGAATATAGTTCGGGTATCGGCGGCTTTGGGCACAGAGGATTTTGGCAGTTCCGGTGCCGCTTTGACGAGGCAATAGGATTCGGCATAATTGCCGCTTGAGCGGCACCCCCTTCCCGGCCTAAAGGCAATCGCCCGACAAACAAGAGAGTGCGCATGA
>JBGSLY010000398.1:0-3783 GCA_041740435.1 Parasphingorhabdus sp. | reverse complement strand
ACTGGCGGCAAAACCGTCGACCTTGCCAAAGACCAAGTAGCTCTCCCCGGCGTACTTTGCCCCGATGATGATATCATCAACACCATCACCATTGACGTCGCCGGCGCTGGCTACCGAAACACCTCGGAAATTGCCAGAATCGATCCCGACGAGGCGGAAACCATTGCTGCCATTCAGGGTCTCGAGACCAATACTGTCGGCGAAGCCGCCCGCTTTGCCAAAAATGACAAAGGCCTTCCCGGCACCGCGGGAAGGCGCCCCGACAATGATATCGTCAAAGCCATCGCCATTGACATCACCTGCACTGGCCACCGAACGGCCGCTGCGGTCATACACATCGATACCGTCGATACGGAAACCGTCGCGGCCATTCAGGCTAGCAAGATCAATACTAGCGGCAAAACCGCCCGCTTTGCCGAACACGACATAGCTTTCCCCGGCAGCTTTGTCACCACCCGCGTCGGCAAAGTAGGCCGCGATGATGATGTCATCAAAGCCATCGCCATTGACGTCACCCGCGCTGGCGACCGTGCCGCCGCTATGATCCGCAGGATCAATCCCGTCGAGGCGAAAGCCGTTACCGCCATTCAGGCTCGCCAGGTCAAGGCTGGCGGCAAAACCATCAGCCTTACCAAACACCACATAGCTTTTGCCAGCCTTGCTGTCGCCACCCGGGTCGGCGCGATGGGCCCCGATGATGATGTCATCAAAGCCATCGCCGTTGACATCGCCCGCTCCGGACACTGACTGGCCGCTTTGGTCATCCGCGTCGACTCCGCTGAGCCGAAAGCCGTCGGTACCATCCAGGCTGCGCAGATTGAGGTTGGCGGCAAAGCCCGATACCTTGCCGAACACCACATAGCTTTCCCCGGCAGTGGGGCGACCGTCGGGATCAGCTTGAAACGCTCCGATGATGATATCATCAAAGCCATCACCATTAATGTCACCCGCGCTCGCCACAGAAAAGCCGCTAACGTCGCCCGAATCGATTCCATTGAGGCGAAAGCCGTTGCTCCCATCTAAACTCGTTAGATCAAATATTGCAAGAAGTGCCATAGCGATCTCGACTCCGATCATCTCAATTCAAATGTCTTCTCGGCTCCTGATGGTACGCTTAATTCCCATCCGAGCAATCGGAAAATGCTGCGAACATCCTGACCATGATGGTGAGCAGAGAGGGTTCTGATCGGGGTGTGATCATTGATCTCTATCCAGACATTCCCGCAGCCACCGCCGCGTCGCATCCGCCACTGCAACCGCCCGGTCGCCGGGATCGGGGAAGCTTTCGCGCAATTTCTTGGACCTGAGCTCGATGCTGAGCGGGATGCCCGGCGGCAGTGCGCGGTAGAGATCGAACAGCGGCAGCGCGCCTTCTCCGCATTGTTCGCGAAGGTCAATCGCGTCGGTGATGACCGCCATAAAATCGGCGGGATCGGGCCGCTCCGACGGAGCATCGCAAAACTGGGCATAGGGGAGAAGGTTGCGCGGCACAGCGGCAATGTCCGATAGGCTGCTGCCCGACCGATCGACATGAATCGGATCGATGAGCAGCGCGCGTAGCGGATGGCCAACTGCATCGAGCACCGCCATCGCCATGGTCAGATTGCGCACTTCGGTAAAAATCCCGAACTCCAAGGCTACCCGCATTCCCGGGCCTTCGGCATGTTGGCACAGTTCTGTGAGCGCCGCCGCCGTCGCCGCCATATCGGGGTCGGATGACACACACAGCACATTCTTCGCCCCCAATTCCGCGCCAATATCGATACATTTTTTGTGTAGCCCGATATCGCTGTCCGGTTTGATCCAGATGACTTCGACATCCAGCACCGGCATGCCGGTATCGGCCAGCGCGGCCTTGGTTTCGCGCATCAACGCCGCGGTCCAGTTCTCCGGCTCCACCCAAATGCCGGTGGCGTCAAACCCGCCCTTCGCCGCCGCCAATATCGTCTCCACTGGCCCTAAATCGGGCACAATCCCGGCGGCAAAGGATATCGGGTTCATATCGAGCTGCCGCCATCGACCCGCATTTCTGCGCCGGTGGTGAAGGTGGATTCGTCGGATGCCAGATAGACCGCCATCGCCGCAATATCCTCCGGCGTGCCAATCCGGCCGATCGGATGTACCGCAACCCATCCGGCATAAACCTCTTCCGGATTGGGCACCTGTTCCAGCACCTTGTCGAGGATCGGCGTGCGGATGACACCAGGGTGGATCGAGTTACAGCGGATACCATAGCCGCTTTTCGCGCAGTGCATCGCCACCGACTTGGTCAAATGCGTCACCGCCGCCTTGGCCGCATTATAGGCCGCGAGATCGGCGGTCGCCTTGATGCCCGCCAGCGATGACATGTTGATGATCGACCCGCCGGTGCCCTTCTGCTTCATATTGGCGATGGCGTATTTGCAGCCCAGAAAGACACCGACCACATCAATCTCAAATTCGTGCCGGAATTCGGCCAGCGTCACCTTTTCAATCGAGCCATAAGTGGTGATCCCGGCGTTGTTGACCAGGATATCAATCGGCCCCGATTCGGACAGCAAAACCCGTTGCCAATCGTCTTCCTGTGTCACGTCCAGCTTCGAAAAACTGGCTTGATTGCACATCTGGGCGGCGAGCGCCTTGCCGTTTTCCGCGTCGATATCGGCGATAATCACTCTAGCCCCTTCGGCCACAAAGCGCTTCACCATCCCCGCGCCTAGTCCCGACGATCCGCCAGTAATCAAGGCCGTTTTGCCATCCAGTCGCATATCTCTCTCCCTTTACCGCGCTTCTGCGCCGCTGCTGTTATCGTATCAGAGCGCGAACCCCATCGTATCCGCAAAACTGTTAGGAAGCGGCTTTTCCTGCTGCTTTCATCACAGGTTCATGAGCCAGCAGCAAAGAAATCGGCAACGAAAATCGAAAATGTCATTCAGACAAATTTAAAAAACCGTCGCGACAAAAAATGCAATATGTTGCAATGCAGCAATGACGCCGATGGCACTGACATATGACGCATATCCCCCAAAAAACTCACCTGAGAAAACATATGACCCCCCTGAATATAACTCGCCTGAAACAGAGCACAGCGCTTTTTGGTGCCGCCTTGTTCATCCAGCCCCTTTTCGCACAAACAGCAGACAGCGGCACTTTTGAAGACGGAGAGATCGTCGTATCGGCGACCAGTTTGCGCGGCGCGGTTGAGACCGAGGTACCAGCGGTGCTGGAATTGAGCGAAGCCGATATCGCCAGCTATGGCGCCACATCGGTGCAGGATCTGGTCGCGGCCATTTCCTCACAGACCAGTTCGAGCCGGGGACGGGGCGGCGGTCAGCCGATCGTCCTGATCAATGGTCAGCGCACGTCGGGCTTTCGCGAAATCCGCGATTTGCCGCCCGAAGCGATCCAGAAGGTTGAGGTTTTTCCCGAAGAAGTCGCGTTGCAATACGGCTATCGCCCCGATCAGCGGGTGATCAATTTCATCTTGAAGGACAATTACACCGGGCTAAGTGTCGCGGGCGAATATGGCGTTCCGACACAAGGAGGCCAGGGCCGTTCCGAACTGGAAACAACTGTCACTCGCATCGGCAAGAATAGCCGCCTGAACGTCAACCTCGCGTGGCAGCGGACAACAGCGATTACGGAGTCAGAGCGGGATATTGTTCAGGACGCCGCCGGAGCCTTGGTCGATCTGGGGGATTTCCGGACCTTGGCCGCACCGACCGACAATGTCGAACTCAATGCCAATTATTCCCGGACCTTCGACAGCGGAACCGTGCTGTCGCTCAACGGTGACTATATCTA
>JBGSLY010000397.1:0-9453 GCA_041740435.1 Parasphingorhabdus sp. | reverse complement strand
TTCGCTCGACACGAACGGCAAAGAGTGATTCAACGTCAGTCAGTATGACTCTTGCCCCTCCCGTAAACGGGAGGGGAACAGCACAAATTCACCGCACCACCCAAACTCGCCTCAAAACTCTGGTCAAAACCTTCGCAATTGATAAATTGCGCTGATGACGATGCCGCCCGACAATGCGCCGCACCATGGCACCGGCCACCGCGCCCGGTTGCGCGACCGTTTGCTGGAGCAAGGGCCAGATGCGCTGCTCGACCATGAGATCATTGAATTTCTGCTGACACTGGCTATCCCGCGCCGCGATACCAAGCCGCTGGCCAAGGCTTTGCTGCAGCAATTTGGCGGGCTATCCTCGGTGCTGACCGCCGATGGCGAGAGCCTGCAGAACGTCCCCGGCATGGGCGCGTCGAGCGCGGCGGCGCTGAAAATCGTCCAAGCGGCGGCGCTGCGCCTGCTGTCCGAACCCGTCCGGACCCAGCCGATCTTGGCCAGCTGGCAATCGCTGCTCGACTATTTGCGCGCCGATATGGCGCATCTGGTGCATAAACGCGTCCGCGTGCTGCATCTCGACAGCAAAAACCGGCTGATCCGCGACGAGCATGTCAGCGAAGGGTCGGTCGATCAGGCGGCAATCTATGTCCGCGAGGTCATCAAACGCGCGCTCGAACTCGGCTCCGCCGCGATCATCATCGTCCACAACCACCCCAGCGGCGACGCCACCCCCAGCCGCCAAGACATAGCCATCACCCGCGACATCGCCGAAGCGGGGCGAAAACTGGGCATAGCCCTGCACGACCATATTATTGTGGGGCGAGAGGGGCATGTGTCGATGCGGTCGAAGGGGTTGTTGTAGGGATTCGTACCGTTGCACAGCGTGTATGTGCTCCGGGCGAAGACCCGGAGCCTAGAAAGGCAAACGCTGCGCTCCCCAACTACAGCACGATCAATTGTAAGCCATGACTTGACAGCTCAACAGCAAACTCCTTTGAATATTTGTATGATCCGTTCGTTTCGAAGCAAAGCCTTGCGGCGGCTATCTGAGCAAGGCGATGCGTCGGGAAATTGGCGGATCACATTTGCTTGGGACGGTGCAGACGCCGTTGATGTTGATTTGGAGGATTATCACTGATGACAAACCCTTTGACCAAGGGGCTGCCCCCCATCCATCCCGGCGAAATCCTGCGGGCATTCCGGTGACAGGTACGATATCCCCGTAATTGATCTCGCTCCATGTCGCCGTTTGCTGATTTCGCGCGAAGACGCGAAGAGTGCGGCTTTTTGGTCGTTCATAGCGCGATCCCTTTGCCGGGCTTTCCTCGGCTAAATCCTCCCCGGCCCTTTGACTCGCTCAGGAATGGAGGTGGCAGCCCGTTGAGGCTGACGGAGGGGCCGGGTAACGTTGTGCTCAGCCTGTGGAAATTGAACCCGGCTGCACCCGGCCCCTCCACCATGCTGCGCATGGTCCCCTCCCCGTTCCGGGGAGGATTTTTAGATCAGAATACCCGCGCAATCACCGCTTATTGACCCCGCTGCACGGCACCTTTTTTCAAGTTTGCGCGAAGTCACGAAGAAACGTTCGCGGCTATTAAAATGTGCGGCACCTTCTTCGTGCCTTCGTGTCTTCGTGCGAAATTTCCACCCCAAATTTCCGGGAAATCGCCAACCCCCAAACACCGCGCTCCCCACACACCGCTCCGGTTCAAGCCCGGAGCACGTGGTGGGCCAATCCTCACTCCCCCCGCAAAACATCATAAGACAAATCCCCGCTCCCCCGCTGCCCGCGTGGTAATTTTCCGGCCAGTGCTGGATTGGTCCATTGGTCGGTGGAGGGGTCGAGGCGGTTCCAGTCGTAGACGGCTTTGCGGGCGCTGATCCGCCAGACTCCGTCGCGGCGCTCCAGCCGGTCGAGATAGCGGCCCGCGACCACCAAGTTCATCGCGCCCGCCGCCCCGGCGATGACGTGATGGGCGTGGAAATAGGATTCGCTGGCGGCCTGGTCGCCATCAAGGTCGATCAGTATGTTGGCGATGCTGTGCTGGGTACGCTCGTAGTTTTGCAGTTGCGGCATCACCCAATCGGAAAATTCCCGCGCGCTGCCCTGGAATATCCCGTGGTCGTCGGTGGCATCGTCGTGGAAACAGGCGTCGAGCAGCGCCTTGTCACAGCGGTCAATGGCGCGGGCGAGGCGGTAAATCACCTGGGCAATCTCCTGCCGGTCGGCGGTCTGCCGCAGCAGCGCTTTTTCCTGATCCGTCATATGTTCCGCTCCCTTTGTTATACGCGCAACCAATCAGCTAAACGCGGCCAAAGTAACTACTCTTTTCAACAATTGGCAAATCGTGCCGCACGCTGTCCAACTGCGCAATATTAGGAGAAGAAAATGGCTGACCACGACACGCGCGATTTTGCTCCGCATGATTTCACACCGCAGCGGGCGGATGTATCGAAACAGCCCGAGCCGGTGCTGCGCGGCACGCCGATCACCCCGGACCGCTATTTCTCCAAAGATTTCATGGACCGCGAATGTGACAAGATCTGGACCCGCACATGGCAGATTGCGGGGCTGGAGCGCGAATTGATGCGCGCGGGCGATTTTATCACCACCTCGCTGGGCCGCGAGCAGATTTTGTGCACCCGCGGCGACGACGGCAAAACCCGTGCGTTTTACAATGTGTGCCAGCACCGCGGGATGCAATTGATGGCGGAGGCGTCGGGCAACAACCGGCGGCTGACCTGTCCCTATCACGGCTGGGCCTATGACCTGTCGGGGGTGCTGAAAACCGTCCCTGATGAGGCCGACTATCCGCAGGGCAGCCCGTGCGGCAAGCTCAATCTGGTCGAAATGCCGTGCGAGGTTTGGGCCGGCTTTGTCTGGTACAATATGGACCCCGACTGCGTCCCTTTACGGGAATATCTGGGGCCGATCGCCGATCAGATCGACAGCTATCCGATGGCGGACATGCGCCGCACGCACTGGGTGACGGTGGAGGGTGATTTCAACTGGAAGCTGGTGCAGGACAATTTCAGCGAATCCTATCACGTGCCCTTTGTCCATCCGGGTTCAAAATTCGTCATCGAATATGGTCGCCACCACTGCCAGTTTGACCATTTCGCCGAAGGCCACTGCCGAATGCTGATGCCGGGGGCCGGTCCCGCCGATACAGTAAAAGGCGGGGAGACAGAAACGCTGGCGGCGATGGCCGAGGAGCTGAAACGCTGGGAGCTCAATCCCGACGATTATCGCGGCGGCAAAACGCGCAATATCCGTAAAGACTTACAGCGGCAAAAGCGCAAACTGGGCCTGGAGAAAGGCTTTGATTTTTCGGCCTATCACGACGACCAACTGACCGACAACTGGCACTATACCATTTTCCCCAACCTGTCGTTCAGCCTGAAGCCCGACGGCAATATCTGGCTGCGTGCCCGACCGCACGAAAGCGATCCGGAAAAATGCTATTTCGACATGTGGTATATGACGCTGTTTCCCAAGGGGGAGACCGAATATTACTCGTTTGTGATGGGCGAGTTCGTCTCGGTCGACACTCCCGCCAAACATGTCCAGGGCAAGTTCGGCGAAGTATCCGCCGGCCGCGCCATCGACGAAGATCTGGCCATCTGGGGTGATCAGCAACGCGGCCTGCATTCGCGCGGCTACCGGCGCGATTATCTGTCGGGACAGGAGAGCCGGTTGCGCTTTTTTCATGAGACGCTGGAGGATTGGCTGGCGCGTCCTTGATTGGGGGGGGGAGAGGGGCTCACCCCAAACCCCAATCCACCGGTTCCATCCCGCGCTCCGCCAGAAACGCGTTTGTTTGGCTGAAATGGCGGCATCCGAAGAAACCGTTATGGGCGGAAAGCGGCGAGGGGTGGGCGGCTTTCAGCACCAGATGGCGTCCGCCTTGGTCGATACTCTCCACGAACGCCGCCTTTTTCTGCGCGTAGCTGCCCCAGAGCAGGAACACGACCGGCTCCGGCTTTTGTGCGACCAGATGGATGACCGCGTCGGTGAATTCTTCCCAGCCGCGCCCCTTGTGCGACGCCGCCTGATGCGCCTCGACCGTCAGCACACTGTTGAGCAGCAGCACGCCCTGCTTGGCCCATGCCTCAAGACATCCATGCACTGGCCGGGGTAGGCCGATATCGCTTGCCAATTCCTTGAAGATATTGACCAGCGACGGCGGCGGCTTGACCCCCGGCGGCACCGAGAAACACAGGCCGTGTGCCTGTCCCGGGCCGTGATAAGGGTCTTGCCCCAGAATGACCACCCGCACCCGGTCCAGCGGAGTGGCATCGAGCGCGTGAAAGATCATCGGTCCCGGCGGAAAAATCGCCTTGCCGCGGTTCTTTTCCGCCAGCAGAAATTCGCGGAGGCCCTGCATCCGCACCGATTCAAACTCCCGACCAAGCGGCTTTTTCCAACTCTCGTGCAGCCGCACCCGGTCGGGGCTTTGGGTGGTTTCATTCATGGCGTCAGTCTAAACCTATGCAGCAACTATCTCAATCGCCATCGCACCCGCTTGCCACCATCCGTGAAGGCGGATAGGGTTAAAAGAAAACGTGATCACAGGATATTTTATGCCCGTTCCCGTCCTTTCGGCCACTGGCCTGTTTACGCCCGCCGACAGCATCAGCAACGAGGAACTGGTCGCCAGTTTCAATGCCTATGTTGACCTGCACAACGCGCGCCATGCGGACGACATTGCGGCAGGAACGGTCGAGGCCCTGACGCATAGCTCGGCGGAGTTCATTGAAAAGGCGAGCGGGATTAAGTCCCGCTTTGTGATGGCCAAGGCACCGATCCTTGACCCCGAAATCATGGGGCCGCGCTGGCCGGAGCGGCCCAATGAGGAGATTTCGGTGCTCGCCGAAATGGCGGTATTGGCGGCGCGGCAGGCTTTGGAAACGGCGGGCCGCGATCCAGCAGATATTGATGCGGTCCTTTGTGCCTGCTCGAATATGCAGCGGCCCTATCCGGCGATGGCGGTCGAGGTGCAAGACGCACTGGGTATCCAGGGCTTTGGCTACGACATGAACGTCGCCTGCTCCTCCGCCACCTTTGGTATCCAGACCGCCGCTGACTATATCCGCTCGGGCAGCGCGCGGTCGGTGCTGGTGGTCAATCCGGAGATTTGCTCAGGCCACCTCAATTTCCGTGACCGCGACAGCCATTTTATTTTCGGGGACGTAGCAACCGCGATTTTGATCGAGGATCAGGACTTGGCTCCGGCGCAACATTGGGAAATTCTGGGCACGAAGCTCAAGACCCAGTTTTCCAACAATATCCGCAACAATTTCGGCTTCCTCAACCGCGCCCATCCCGAAACCCGCGACAATCCCGACAAGCTGTTTGTGCAAGAAGGGCGCAAGGTGTTCAAGGAAGTGGTGCCGATGGTGGCCGAGTTAATCCTGTCGGAAATGGAGCGACTGCACCTCGCGCCGGAACAGCTGCGCCGCCTGTGGCTGCATCAGGCCAATGCCAATATGAACCGGTTGATCGCGCAAAAAGTGCTGGGCCACGAGGCCAGTGCGGACGAAAGCCCAACCGTGCTCGACACCTATGCCAACACCAGTTCCGCCGGGTCGATCATCGCTTTTCATCTTTACAATCAGGATATGGCGGCGGACGAAATCGGCTTAATCTGTTCATTCGGCGCTGGCTATTCCGCTGGTACCGCGTTTATTCGCAAGGTTTGAAAAGGAGAGAAGCAATGACAACCAAAGAGGGGACAATCAAAGGGGGATGCCTGTGCGGCGCGGTGCGCTATGAAACCAGTGGGGAACCGCAGATGGCCGGAATCTGCCATTGCAAAAATTGCCAGAAACAGTCGGGCAGCGCCTATTCGATCCTGTTTGCGGTGCCAGAAACAACGGTGACGGTTACCGGCCAGCTGACCACCTATGTCGATCACGGCGATTCTGGCAACGCCGTCAACCGCCAGTTTTGCGGCACCTGCGGATCACCGGTGTTTTCAATTGTGCCCACCGTTCCGGGACTGACCTTTATCAAGGCGGGGACGCTCGACGACACCAGCGGTTTCAAACCCGGCGTGCATTTCTGGACCGACAGCGCGCAGAATTGGGTCGAAATTCCCGCCGAACTGCCGCAAATGCCGCGGAATCCCTGATGAGGTATTTTGCTGGACGAGCCCTGGCCGGCATTGCGGTGCTATTGGCCCTGTCGGCCTGTTCCGCAGAGTCGTCAACGTCTGCGGTTGAAAATCCGCAATCGGGTGCACCTGCGCAAGAGAAACCAGCAAAGATGAAGCAGATTATGCTGCTGCCCGACGGTATCGGATCGAAAGAGAGCGGCAAAATTGTTTTTGGAACCGACAAGGCGGCGGCGGTTGGCTTGGTCGCGCATCTGGGGCCAGTGGAAGAGCGCGGCGGGGAAGAATGCGGCGGCGGACCGATGCAATTCACGCAAGCTGCCTCAATCGGGCTGACCCTGAATTTTCAGCAGGACAAGTTTGTCGGCTGGTTCATCGATTCGGGTGGCGGGGTGGCGGTAACAGAAAGCGGCATTACCGTTGGCTCTTCGCGCGCCGCGCTGGACACCGCCTTGCCAAATGACATTCAGGCGGACAGCACATTGGGCGTCGAGTTTCTGGCCCCGGCGAAGGACGAAACTTTTATCGGCGGTTTTCTGACGAGCACAGGCACCGAGGGCAAGGTTGAAAGCCTCTATGCCGGCATGACCTGTTTTTTCCGCTAAACAGCCGCGCAGGATGTTTGCGGGGAGCGCGGCAAGCTGCTAGCGGGTCGGCCTCTCTCTTCCAGTCCATTAGAAAGCCCAGACATGGTACCCCGCTATTCCCGCCCCGAAATGACCGCCATCTGGGAACCGGAGGCCAAGTTTCGTATCTGGTTCGAGATTGAAGCGCACGCGACGCAAAAGCTCGCCGATTTGGGCGTGGTGCCGCAGGATGCAGCCAAGGCGCTGTGGGATTGGTGGGGTACTAACCCGGCGATTGACGTGCCCGCGATTGACGCTATCGAGGCAGTGACCAAGCACGATGTGATCGCCTTTCTGACCTGGGTTGCCGACAATGTTGGGGAACAGGCGCGCTTCATGCATCAGGGGATGACATCGAGCGATGTGCTCGACACCTGTCTGGCGGTGCAGCTGACGCAGGCGAGCGATTTGTTGCTGGCCGATCTCGACCGGTTGCTGGCCGCCATCAAAACCCGGGCGTTTGAGCATAAAATGACCCCGACCATTGGCCGAAGCCATGGCATACACGCCGAACCGGTTACCTTTGGCCTCAAAATGGCCGAGGCTTATGCCGAGTTTTCGCGGGGCCGTGAACGTCTGGTCGCCGCACGCAAGGACATTGCCACCTGCGCGATTTCTGGGGCGGTTGGTACCTTTGCCAATATCGATCCGGCGGTCGAGGATTATGTCGCCGAAAAACTCGGACTGGCGGTTGAGCCGGTTTCAACACAGGTCATTCCGCGCGACCGTCATGCGCAATATTTTGCCACACTAGCGGTCATTGCCTCGTCGATTGAGCGGCTTGCCACCGAAATCCGGCATTTGCAGCGCACCGAGGTGCTGGAGGCCGAAGAGTATTTTTCGCCGGGACAAAAGGGTTCCAGCGCGATGCCGCACAAGCGCAACCCGGTGCTGACCGAAAACCTGACCGGCCTTGCCCGCATGGTCCGCAGCTATGCGCTGCCCGCGATGGAGAATGTCGCGCTTTGGCATGAACGGGATATTTCGCATTCTTCGGTCGAGCGCTATATCGGGCAGGACGCGACCATCACCTTGGACTTCGCGCTTCACCGCCTGACTGGCGTTGTCGAAAAGCTGCTCGTGTATCCGGAGCGGATGCAGAAGAACCTCGACCGGATGGGCGGCCTTGTCCATTCGCAAAGGGTGCTCCTCGCCCTCACCCAAGCGGGAGCCAGCCGCGAAGACGCATATGCCATGGTCCAGCGCAATGCGATGCAGGTATGGAAATCGGACGGCGCGCTATCGTTGATGGAACTGCTGAAAGCCGATAGCGATGTGACTCGCTATCTGTCCGACAAGGACATCGAGGACCGCTTCAACCTCGACTATCATTTCAAGCATGTCGATACGATTTTCGCGCGGGTTTTTGGTAATAGCTAACCCCTAGCCATAGGGGCTTTTTCTGCTTAAGGTACCTGCTCTATGTCGTAGTGAGGGCCTAAGCGGATGCAGTTTATCAAAACCATGTTGTGGGTCTTGTTTGCGGTGACTTTGGTCATTTTCGCGGTCAACAATTGGGCCCCGACATCGATTTTGATCTGGCCAGAGGTGCGGGTCGATACCAAGCTGCCGGTGCTGGTCATCGGCGCATTTGCCATTGGATTTCTGCCCATGTGGTTGCTGCACCGGGCGAGCAATTGGCGGCTGAAACGCCGGATCGCCAGTCTGGAGGAAGCCGCACGCCCCAGAACTGTCCCGATGGCCCCAGTTCCCGCTTCGGCTCCCATTGTCGCCGAACCAGAACCCGCCATCCGCGGCGAGCCGATCTAATGTCCAGCCCGATTTATCTCGCCCTAGATACCCCGCATCTCGACAAGGCGGTCGCCACCGCCAAGCAAGTGAGCAAGCTGATCGGCGGGGTCAAGCTGGGGTTGGAATTTTTCTGTGCCAACGGCCATCACGGGGTGCATGAAATTCAGAAGCTCGGCCTGCCGATCTTCCTCGATCTCAAACTGCACGATATTCCCAATACCGTGGCCAAGGCGATGCAGGCAATCAATATTTTGGAACCGGCGATTGTCACCATCCACGCCGCCGGAGGCCGGGCGATGATGGAGGATGCCAAAGCGGCGGCCAGCGCCTCGACCAAGATTGTCGGCGTTACCCTGCTGACTTCACTAGACGAGCGGGACATGGCGCGGATCGGCTATCAGGGCACCCCGCACGATCAGGTTGAGCGGTTGGCTGAACTCGCCCAATCGGCGGGCCTCGACGGCATTGTCTGTTCGGGCCATGAGGTCAAGGCGGCGCACAAGGCGTGGCGCGACGGTTTCTTCGTCGTCCCGGGCGTGCGCCCGGCCGATGGCAAAACCGCCGACCAGAAACGCACCGTAACCCCGGCGCAGGCACGCAATAACGGCGCCAGCATATTGGTAATCGGTCGCCCGATCACTGGCGCCGACAATCCGGAGGCAGCGGTCAGGGCGATATTGGGGACGCTTTAGAAAGGTGCCTAGAGTCGTTCTGCTTGACTTTGATTCACTATTTGCCGTTCGTGTCGAGCGAAGTCGAGACATCCGCCCGCAGCGAATTTCTTTGGGGCCTCTCGACTTCGCTCGAGGCGAACGGGAGCGGCTGCTTCTTTCTAGGCCGTGTACTCATAAACAGGATTCCCAACGGGGTTATTTTATGATTCAAGATTTCCTGAAGGGAGATTTTGATGAGCCGATACGACATGAGCGAGTTTGAGTGGCGTATTATCGGGCCTTTGTTGCCCAGCAAGC
>JBGSLY010000396.1:0-3031 GCA_041740435.1 Parasphingorhabdus sp. | reverse complement strand
AACTCGCCCGGCCCAGCTGCAGGGATGAAGATGTTAAAGGCCAACGGTTTCGCGAACACTGTTACCCTGCAAAGCGGAAAACGCTTGATCTAAAAAGAACGTCAAGCCATACTCGCACCAACTTGGCGACATTTGGCAAACCAACTGAGGCATGCCGGGATTACGGTTGTGGAGTTAGCGTTTTGGTCAAGTACAGGGAGGGATGTTATGCGATTTTTCGGTTTTTCTTTAACTGTGGCGCTTGCCGCAATTACCCTTGGTTCGGCCCCGCTGGCGGCACAGGCGAACAGCAAATACCGGATTACCAATTCGGCCCTGGGCACAGGATATTCGCTTGATGTTGGCGATGCTCTGACGCCGGGCATTATGGCGGGTATGATGCTGCCAACCGGTCAGGCCAGCGGCCAATTTTGGAATTTCGAAGCACCATTTGTGTTCGACAATCGCATAAAACTCAGCAACATTTTCAAAGGCCCGACCGAATGTCTGAACGTCGCGGGCGATGGTGCTCTTTACATGAGCCCATGTAACTCGGAAATCGGTCAGCGGTGGATGATGCAGGAGGTGCCTGGCATCGGGGTACGATTCACCAACGAATTCAAACCGGGCCAATGTCTGGGGGCATTACGTTCCAACGTATCCAACCAGATTTTCGTGCCGCTGATGCAATCCTGCACTGGCGGCAATGACCAGGTCTGGATCGTCACCCATACAGGACGGTTTTAGGCTCAGACCAATGGTCCGCAGAGTCCGTTCTAGGGCGCTACGGGGCACCACCAACACTTCGAATTTCAGCCCGCTTGCGCTGACCGTAGACGAGCGGGATTGGCGGGGGCGGGTTTCTAGCCCATCATGCCGCCGCCCGTCCCCTCCTCCAAACAGGGGCTTTCGGCGCGGGCAGGCCCGTCTCCGCCATACAATTGGCGCGCAGCGTCTCGATGTCGCCGCCGCGATTGAACACCGGGAGTTCGCCCGCTCGCTGGCTCAGCCTCTCGGCCCGAAGCGCCGCAGTGGCCGCGCTGTCCACTTTGCCATCATTGCCAATTACCACACCGTAGCGCCTTGCACCCTCCACCGTCACCAGCCCTTGCCGGATTTCCAGCGCAACCAGATCGGGCTCGCGTTCCAACGGGTCACCCCAGCCGCCGCCGCCCCAGGTGATGAAGTGCAGCAAATCGCCCTCTTCGACCTCGATGCCGTCCTGCTTGTTGCCGACAATAGTCTGGCTGCCGTCGGCGCGTTCCAGTATCTTGGTGGCGCGGGAACCGGGATCGCCGCCGTTGACACCCCAAGGATAGGTGAACCAGCGGTCGTCGTGGATCGCCACGGTGCCAGGCTCCAAGAACCGGTAGGTCATCTTGATCCCGTTGCCGCCGCGAAATTTGCCCGCGCCGCCGGTGTCGGCCAACGCCTCATAGCGTTCGATCCGCAGCGGGAAATATTTCTCCAGAAATTCGTTGGGAACATTGGTAAAGCCGGGCCAGAGCGAATGGCCGTCGGGGCCATCGCCAAAAGGTTTGCCGGGGATGCCGCCAAAGCCGATTTGGAACAGCTGGAACCACTCGCCCGCTTTGTCGAAGCCCGAATACATCAGATGCGGGCTGGAGGAGAAACCGGCGGCGCACAGGAATTCGGGTGCCCGCTGTCCCAGCAGTCCGCCCAATATGTCGAAAATTCGGCCCAAAGCATGGGTGCGCCCGGCCAGCGCGGCGGGATATTTCGGCTTGAGCAGGCTGCCTTCGGGGATCCGCACCTCGACCAGATCGTAAAAACCGTCGTTGAACAGGATTTGCGGGTCGAACACCATGATCATGTAGATGCCGAAGAACATCTTGAACATGTTCTCATTTAAGTAAAAGTTGATCGAACTGGGCGCTTGCGGGTCGGTGCCGGTGAAATCGAGGATCACCTTGCCGTCCTCGCGCCACATCGTGCAGGCGATTTTATACGGGCCAAAGCCTACACCGTCGTCACAAATGAAATCGGTGAAGCTAACCGGCTCCTCGCCAATAGACGATTCAATGAGATGCTTCATCGCCCGGTGGTTGCGTGCCAACAGCATGTCGGTGGCCGAAGCAAACACGTCCTCGCCAAAGCGTTCGCACATTTCATCAACGCGCCGCGCCGCCACCCGGCAAGACGCGATCAGCGCGTTGAGGTCAGCCGCGCACCAGTCTGGCTTACGGCTCTGGTGCAGCGCCAGCTTGACCAGTTCGCCGTTATAGACACCCTTTTGGTAGATTTTCACCGGCGGGATTCGCACGCCTTCTTCAAACACGCTGCGGCTGTCGATGGGAATGGAGCCTGCCACCTTGCCGCCGATATCCGATTGATGGCCGAACATCGCGGTCCACGCGACCAGCCGACCGCCGCGATACACCGGCAGCAGCACCAGCCAATCGTTATTGTGGCTGACCGCACCTTCGCAAGAATAGGGATCGGAAAGGAAGATCATGTCGCCCTCTTCAATCGTGCCGGGATAGGCGCGCAGGAAACCGTCGATAAAGCTGCCAAACTGTCCGACCACCATCTTGCCGCCGCGGTCGGCTATCAGAGGAAAGGCATCGCCCTGTTCGCGAATCCCCGGCGACATGGCGGTGCGGACCAAAGTCGCGTCCATCTCGATCCGGGCGTTGCGCAGTGCGTTTTCCATGATGTCGAGCGTGACCGGATCGACATCGACCGGGTTGAAGGGGGCAGTGTTGGTTTCGATTATCTGTGCAGGCATGATCAGGCTCCTCCCTGCTGTGTATGGCCAATGGGCGTTATCAGCAGATTGCCGTTGTCATCGACCCGTGCTTCGCAGTCGAAGTGGATCAGTGTGGTGGAATCCATCTCGGTAACGATGGCGGGTCCGGGAATAATATTGCCGGCCTTTAGTCTGGCCCGGTCATAAATCACCGCATCGCGCATTTGCCCTTGCATAAAGAGTTTATGATCACGGCTTTTCGCTTCGGAAGGATCGGCGTCGCCTTTGGGGATCTGCGGTGCGGCAACATCGGCCGATTTGCCGAGCGCAACGGCGCGGACA
>JBGSLY010000395.1:0-10119 GCA_041740435.1 Parasphingorhabdus sp. | reverse complement strand
GGCGGCAGGCAACCGGCAACAATGCGCCCATGGCGGTCGGCGCTTTCACGCGCGAGCCTGCCCGCAAGGCTTGCCAGTTCCAATCCGCGTTCCCCAAACACCGTTTCACCGATATGAAAGGGCACCACCGCATAGCTATTGGTTGTAATCACCTGCGCTCCAGCCTTGGTAAAACTATCATGCGCCTGTGCGACGAAATGCGGGGCTTCGATCAGCGCCAGTGCCGACCATTCGGGTTGCCGAAATGGCGCGCCCAGTTGCTGCAGTTCGCGGCCCATCCCGCCGTCGAGGATAGTGACACTCACTGGAAATCCTCGGGGAAATGTCTGATCGCGCTCATGACCGGATAGGGCGTAAAGCCCCCCAAAGCACACAGAGAACCAAATTTCATCGTTTCGGACAAATCCGCGATGAGTTCCAAGTTCTTCGCGACGTTTTTGCCAGCTATAATCTGTTCCAATGTTTCAACCCCGCGGGTGCTGCCTAACCGGCAAGGGGTGCATTTGCCGCAGCTTTCGATGGCACAAAACTCCATCGCAAAGCGGGCCATTTGCGCCATATCAACGGTATCGTCGAACACTGTAATCCCGGCATGGCCGATCAAGGCATCGGCAGCGGCAAAGGCTTCGTAATCGAAAGGAAGATCGAATTGCGACGGCGGGATATAGGCACCCAGCGGCCCGCCTACTTGCACACACCGCACAGGCCTCCCGCTATCTGTACCGCCGCCAATATCATGCACCAATTCGTCCAGTGTAATGCCAAAGGCGACCTCAAACAGACCGCCGTGTTTAATATTTCCAGCGAGCTGCACTGGCATGGTTCCGGTTGATCGGCCCATGCCATAGGCGGCATAGGCTTCCCCGCCATTCGCCAAAATCCAGGGAACAGCGGCCAATGTCAGGACATTGTTCACAATTGTCGGCTTGCCAAACAGGCCCTCGATGGCGGGAAGTGGCGGCTTGGCCCGAACCTCGCCGCGTTTGCCCTCTAGACTATTGAGTAAAGAGGTCTCCTCGCCGCAAACATAGGCACCTGCGCCAACGCGCACCTCTAAATCGAACGGCGCGACAAGATGGGCGCTGGCGGAAATTGCGGCCTGCATTTTGGCAATGGCACGGGGATATTCCGAACGGATATAAATATAGCCCTTTGATGCGCCCACGGCCAAGCCCGCAATGGCCATGCCCTCGATCATCATGAAGGGATCGCCCTCCATTACCATGCGGTCGGCAAAGGTTGCGCTGTCGCCCTCATCCGCGTTGCAGACGACATATTTTTGTGCCGCGATTGCGCCGGCGACGGTCTTCCATTTTATGCCGGCGGGAAAGCCCGCGCCGCCACGGCCCCGCAATCCGGATGCAAGCACCGCTGCGATAGTTGCCTCTGCTCCGATTTCCCGCGCTTTTGCCAAACCAAGCCAGCCTTGGTTGGCATAATAATCGTAGAGCGAAATGGGCCGTGTTTTGCCCGCGCGGATGAAAGTCAATCGGTTTTGCCTGGCAATAAACGGGTGGTCTGCTATGCGGCCAATCGATTGGCCTTTGCCGGCAATGATCGATGGAACATCGTCCGCCGCTATCGGTCCATATCCGATGCCGTCAATGTCTACCAATGGCTCAAGCCAATGCATGCCCCAACTTGACACTCGCTCGACATCTATGCCCGCATTCGCGAACGCGGCCGCCACGTCATCCGCGCCGCAAGCGACTGCAACCGCATCATCGGAAATCCGAACCCTCATAGAGAGTCCAGCAACGCGCCAAGGCGGCGAGTGTCCAATCGGGCATAGACCTGTTCACCCGCCATCGCCGCTGGTCCAACCGCACATAATCCCAGGCAATAGACCGGCTCCACTTTCACGCGGCTCTGACCTTCGGTCAACGGGATCAATGCCTCCACCCCTCGCGCCTTGCAAGCTTCAGCCCGGCAAAGTTTCAAGACGGGCCGCGCTTCGGCTTCTTTGCGAAAATCATGGTAGAAGCTCACTACGCCGTAAACCTCGGCCCGCGTCAGATTTAAGGCGTTTGCAATTTCGCGCATCGCGTCCTCGCTGACATAACCGAACGTTTTTTGCACGTCGTGCAGGATGGGAAGCAGCGGCCCCTCCTGCCCGTTATGTTCAGCCAAAATGTCAGCGATGGCGCTCATCAATACACAACAACGCTGCGAATGCTCTCGCCTGCATGCATCAGTTCGAAAGCCTTGTTGATGTCCTCAAGCCCCATGACATGTGTGATCATCGGATCGATTTCGATTTTGCCGGTCATATACATGTCGACAATCTTGGGAACATCGGTTCGCCCTTTGGCTCCGCCAAAAGCGGTTCCGCGCCAGTTGCGGCCGGTTACCAGTTGGAAAGGCCGGGTCGCAATTTCCTTGCCGGCCTCGGCGACGCCGATGATGATGCTGGTGCCCCATCCGCGGTGGCACGCTTCCAATGCAGTACGCATTACGTCGGTGTTGCCGGTAGCATCAAACGTATAGTCCGCCCCGCCGTCGGTCATGGCGACGATAGCGGCCACCGTTTCCTCACGGCTTAGCCCGCGTGAGTTAAGGAATTCGGTCATACCAAATTTCTTGCCCCATTCTTCGCGATCAGGGTTGATATCGACCCCGATGATTTTGCTGGCACCCGCCAGACGGGCTCCCTGGATAACATTAAGCCCGATTCCGCCGAGACCGAACACCACGACATTGTCACCGACCTGTACCTTCGCGGTATTGGTAACCGCGCCAACTCCGGTGGTTACTCCGCAGCCAATATAGCAGCTCGACTGGAACGGCGCGTCTTCGCGGATTTTGGCGACGGCGATTTCCGGAAGAACAGTGAAATTGGAGAAAGTTGAGCAGCCCATATAATGGTAAATCGTTTGTCCCTTATAGCTAAACCGGCTGGTGCCATCGGGCATCAATCCCTTCCCCTGTGTTGCGCGAATTGCAGTGCACAAATTGGTTTTGCCCGAAAGACAACTTTTGCACTGGCGGCATTCGGGTGTGTACAGCGGGATGACATGGTCGCCGGGCTTTACCGAAGTCACGCCTGCGCCAACTTCTCGAACAATGCCCGCACCTTCATGACCGAGCACGCTCGGGAAAATCCCTTCGCTGTCAAATCCGTCCAGCGTATAGGCATCGGTGTGGCAGATGCCGGTCGCCATGATCTCGACCAGAACTTCGCCCGCTTTGGGCCCTTCCAGATCGAGCTCTACAATTTCCAAAGGCTTTTTTGCTTCAAAGGCAACGGCTGCGCGCGTTTTCATATCAATTTTTCCTTCGTTTGCTGTTTATTTGAACACAACGGTGCGATTGCCGTTCAGCATCACCCGGTGCTCCAGATGCAGTTTGACCGCGCGGGCAAGCACCCGGCTTTCGGTATCTTGACCCTGAGCCATCAAATCCTCGACGGTGTCTGCATGATCGACGATCGACACATCCTGCGTGATAATCGGGCCTTCATCAAGGTCTGCGGTCACATAATGCGCCGTGGCACCGACCATTTTGACGCCGCGTTCATAGGCGCGGTGATAGGGCTTTGCGCCTTTGAATCCGGGCAGGAAGCTATGGTGGATGTTAATGATTCGTCCGTCCAATTTCCGGCACAGCTGATCGGTCAAAACCTGCATATAGCGGGCCAAAATAATCAGATCGACTTTCTGCTCCTCGACCATGGCCAGCAGTTTGGATTCCTGCTCCAATTTGTTTTCAGGCGTGATGGGCAGGTGGAAAAAGGGAATGCCTTCATGTTCGACGCGGCGCTGCCAGGTCAGGTGGTTGGAAACGATGCTGGTCACCTCCATGGGAAGCCGGTTTGTCGATGTCCGGTATAGCAAGTCATTGAGGCAATGGCCGCCTTGGCTGACCATGATCATCGCACGCAGTTTTTTGCGCAAATCATGAATGCGCCATTCCAGCCGAAAGGCAGTGGCGACTGGCAGGAATGCCTCAGAAAAACTCTCTGTCGTCATATTGGGCGGGCCGGATATGGCGATCCGCATAAAAAATCGTCCGGTGGCTTCATCGCCATACTGGGAGCTTTCGACGATGTTGCAGTCCTGGCTGGCGATGGAATTGGCCACGGCCGCAACGATGCCTTTTCGATCCTCGCACACGATCAGCAAAACACAATCGGCTTTCAAATGCATAATCTACCTTGCCCCTAAAATTCCGGATTTCGCGTAGCCTTGCAAAGCGGCACTATCCATTGTCCGCTCTCATATATTAGGTCTTCTTATGGCGATATGTAGATTGTGTGATTGGTTGCCGAAATAATTTTACCAATCATGAAAATTTGGTTAGTTGCGTAGCGGTGGCTCCAGTTTCAGTCTGACGAGGTAAAGATAACACTTTCGCGGGTGCGAAGGAAGTTTGAGGGGGTAAAATGAAAATCCATTTGAAAATTTCGACGGCGACGTTGGTTTTGGCTTCATTGGGCGCTGGGGTAACCCCGGTATATGCTCAAGAGGCGGCGGAAGAGAATGATCGCGGCATTGCCGAGATTGTTGTGACCGCGACTCGACGCGAAGAATCGGCGAACAAGATCCCGCTGGCGATTCAGGCGCTTGGCGGTGAAACACTTGCCGATCTCAACATCACCAAATTCGACAAGCTGATCGAATTTCTTCCCAATGTTCGGGCGGCCTCGCGCGGTCCCGGCGCATCGTCCATTTTCATTCGCGGCCTGTCGACCGATTCGCCCGGCCTGCAAATTGCGGGCACCGCAGGGGCGCAGCCAACTGTTGCGCTCTATGTCAATGACGCACCGGCTTCTTTGGTCGGACGTAACCTTGACCTTTACACCGTTGATCTTCAGCGGGTGGAAGTGTTGGCCGGTCCGCAAGGGACCTTGTTCGGCGCCAGTGCCATGGGCGGCGCGGTGCGCTACATCACCAACAAGCCGGATGCTTCCAAATTTTCCGCCGGTTTTAATGCTAGCTATGCTTTCACCAAAAAGGGCGAAGAGAGCGTCGCGGGTGATGCCTTCATCAACGTCCCCATTATTGAGGATAAGCTTGCCATTCGTGCGGTCTTATATACCGACCGTCAGGGCGGCTATATCGACAATTTCGCCGGCACTTTCCAGATGCCGTTTGACGCCAATCGCGGCCAAGCTGGCCAGTTGCCAACCGGTAACCCATTGCTGGTGATGCGGGCTATTCAGGCCTGTCAACAATCGACGGTTTTGGTAAACGGCGTTCCTTCGTGCGGAACATCCGGCGGCGCCTATCTCTATAACACCCCTACCCGCCAGCGTATCAACAATGATGCGTTCGTGGAAAAGGATTATAACGACGCGACTTATCGCGGCGGTCGTATTGCGCTGTCGTGGAACATCACAGAAGATTGGTCGATCGATTTGATGCACCTGCGTCAAGAACTCGATACCGATGGCGTGTTCGACTTTGAGCCCGATGTGGGCGATCTGCAGGTCACAAAGTTTAACGACAACTCGCTTCGTGATCGCGTGAATATGTCCACCTGGGCGATCAACGGCCGTCTCGGCGAACTCGATCTGATTTATACCGGTTCGTATATGAAGCACCGGGCGACACAGATTGCCGACTATGCCGGATATTCCAATATCGGCCTTTATCTCCCCTATTATGAATGTGACCGCGGCGTCTATTACACCGCCGCCTATAACGGCAATATCGGTAACACCTGTTACGCCCCGAACAAAAGCTATCAGGTTCGCAACAGCACCAAGCGTCTTACGCAGGAATTCCGGGTAACCACACCGGCGGATAAGCGTATCCGCGGAACCTTCGGCATTTTCTATGACAACAACAAGCTGTTCGATAACACCGATTGGTCCTATCTGCAGGAAGCCGCTGGTTTTATCTACAACCGTGCACCTAACCCGATCGTAAATGCCAATGACGACAGTGTCCGTCCGGTCAAAGTCGGCTTTTTCAACGACATTCAGCGCAAGGACAAGCAGTTTGCGATTTATGGCGAAGCCTCTTTCGACATTATTCCGGAAACGCTGATCTTTACCGGCGGCCTGCGCTATTATAACGAAAAGGCGTCGATTAACGGATCGTCGGCGGGCAGTTTTGCCACTGGCGCCCGGGGTATCTATGATCCCGCGACCGGAACCTATTCGCCTTCGGCCACCCCACCACAATTTTATGGGGTCAGCGCGAATTTGAATGATCTTTACGCCGACGCATCGCCAGCGAAATATACCGGTGTGTTGTATAAGGCCAACCTGACCTATCGCTTCGGAGAAGGCTCGCTGGTCTATGCCACCTATTCGGATGGGTTCCGGCCCGGCGGTTTCAACCGCCGTCCTTGTCGCGTCCCTAGCGCGATCTGTCCGACGGTTGCAGATTTCGTCCGGCTGGGCACCTATATTCCTGATAAGGTGCAGAATTATGAGATCGGCGGAAAGTTCTCGCTGCTCGACCGGCGTTTGCAAGTCAATGTTGCTGCTTACCAGATCGACTGGAAAAATATTCAGATAACGGTGTTTGACCAGAATATCTCGAACCAGACGTTCACCACCAACTTGGTAGACGCCCGTATCCGGGGCTTTGAGGGCGATGTCGCCTGGCGCGCAACACCCGAACTGACCCTGAACAGTGCGTTTTCGTTCAACGACTCGGAACTGACCCGCTATCGGCAGAATACACAGGTGCTTCGTCCGCTCGGCGGCCCGCTGGCGCTGAGCCCCAAGTTCCAGTTCAATGCGCGTCTGCATTGGGAAAAGGAACTCTCTTCGGGCCTTACTCCGTTTGCGATGGTCGCCTTCCACCACGTGGGCAAGAGCGTGTCGGACGTGATCGACAATGTGAGCATTCGCTATCAGTCGTTCAATCCGACACTGGGCTATGCGGCCTCGACTCCGGTTCTGTATAACGGTGTTCTGGTTCGGCCAGGGGACGTCATCGTGCCGATCCAGGCGGCGCAACAACTCGATTCCTACAACACCATCTCGGCCTCTTTCGGCGTATCCAAGGACGAATGGCGGATCGAGTTGTTCGGCGACAACCTGACCGACGAACGTCCGGAGCTTTACAAGAGCGGGAACGATGGGGAGCTTCGCACCACCACGTCGCGTCCTCGTACGATCGGGCTGCGGATTTCCTATAAAATATAGTCAGCGAAGCGGGGCACCAGCGAAAGTGCAAGGTGTCCCGCCGCTTACCCATTTCGGGCCCCGCTTTTTGGACCCCCGCTTTTTGGACATTGCATTCGGTGCGCGAAATGCGGCAGTGATCCCTCAACTGTTCGTCGCAACATAGGAGTAGGTGTGACCATGTTGGCGGAGGCTTCGCCGGAAACAATCGACGCGGCATTGCGCGATGCACGGACACATCTTCAAAATGCTCGATTGGCTGAAGCGGCCGCTGTGTGTCACATGCTGTTGCAATCGGCACCGGATAACATTGACGCCCTCTATACACTGGCCGTGGCACAGCGGATGCAGCGGCAAATCTCGACAGCTCTAGATACGCTTGACCAGCTAATCACCATTGATCCCAGTTATGGCCGGGCGTGGCAGGAACGCGGGCATTGTTTGCGCGATAGTGGCCAGAGAGAAGAGGCGATTGCAGCCTATCAGCGTGCCGTGACGCACAACGGCGCACTCGTGGCGAGCTGGCGTCAATTGGCAGACGCACACGGCGCGGCAGGGCGGGAAACGGCGGCCAATTTTGCCCGCGCGCAGTTTAGCCATCTGTCCGAACTGCCACCCGAATTGCTCAGTGTTGCCAGCTTCATACAAGAGGGGCGTATTTTCAAGGCCGAGCAACTGTGCCGGGCGTATCTGCAGCGCAACGGGCATCATGTAGAGGCAATGCGCTTGCTGGCCGAGATCGGCATGAAGTTCAACGCCTATGACGAGGCAGAGTTTTTGCTCGAATCCTGCAAAATGCTGGAGCCAGATAATGTCAGTGCGCATTTTGACTATGTCAAAGTACTACGCAAACGGCAAAAATTTGAACAGGCACTATGCGAAGCCACAGAATTGCGCGGCAAGGAGCCCGGCAATCCGGAATTTGAGATGCTCTATGCCAATGAAAATTTGGCGGTCGGCAATTTTGATGAAGCGATGTTGGTGTATGAAGCGTTGCTCGGGATTCAGCCCAATAATCCGGGAATTAATTTGACCTATGGTCATGCGCTGAAAACCGTCGGGCGGCAGGAAGATGCCATTGCCGCCTATCGGCGCGCCTATCAGGTTCGGCCCGACTGCGGCGATGCCTTTTGGAGTCTGGCCAATCTCAAAACCTATCGGTTTGACGATTCAGAATTAGCTCAGATGCGGGAGCGGGAAGCCTCGCCGGTAACCGCGCTGGAGGATCGGTACCATCTCTGCTTCGCGCTCGGCAAGGCGCTGGAAGACCGGGGCGAATTTTCCGATTCGTTTCTCTATTACGAACGCGGCAACCGGCTGAAGCGGGAGGAACTCAAATATGATCGCACGCGGCTATCACAGGAAATGCTGCTGCAGCGCGAATGGGTGACAGCCGAACTGCTGGACCGCTTCGCTGGCGCGGGTTGCCAAGCTCGCGATCCGATCTTCATCGTCGGCCTGCCGCGCGCTGGCTCCACTTTGCTGGAGCAGATACTGGCATCGCACAGCCAGGTCGAAGGGACGATGGAACTGCCCAATATTTTTGCCCTCGCACACCGGCTTGACCGGAAGCGGCTGGTGGGCGAGGAGCCGGAATATCCCGCCAATCTGGCTGATCTCAGACCCGAAGACGTGACCCGTTTCGGCGAAGAGTTCATCCGCGACACACGTGTGTATCGCAAGGCAGGAACACCGTTCTTCATCGACAAAATGCCCAATAATTTTCGTCATATCGGGCTGATCAACATGATCCTGCCCAATGCCAAAATTATCGATGCCCGCCGCAGTGCGATGGGGTGTTGCTTCTCCGGTTTTAAGCAGCTGTTCGCCGAGGGACAAGAATTCACGTACGGTTTGACCGAAATCGGGACCTATTACAGCGATTATGTCGAGCTGATGGATCACTGGGATAAGGTGCTTCCAGGCCGGATATTGCGCGTACGTTACGAAGAGGTGGTGGCCGATCTGGAAACACAGGTCCGCCGTCTGCTCGACTATTGCGAGCTTCCGTTTGAGGATGCGTGTTTGAATTTTCATCAAACCGAGCGCGCAGTGCGAACGGCAAGCTCCGAACAAGTGCGGCAGCCGCTTTATCGCAGCGGTGTGGATCAATGGGAAAACTATTCCGACTTTCTTGATCCGCTGCGCGCAGTGCTCGGGCCGGAATTGGTGCAGCGTTAGGGAGAAGCATGATGGCGAATATAGCGAATACGGCAACAGTTCCCGCCGAGGGCAGCTCAACATTGGGTCAGCGCTGGTATGTGTTGATCATTATGATGCTGGTGTATACGATCAGCATTGCGGATCGCTATGTGCTCTCCACCCTGCTCGGTCCGATCAGCGAGGAATTCGGCCTAACCGACTCCGAAACGGCATGGCTGGGAATTCCGCTGGCGCTGTTCTACGTCGTCATGGGTATCCCGCTGTCTTGGCTCTGTGATCGCGTCAACCGCACCAAGCTGCTGGCCGCGTCGGTCGCGGTTTGGTCGGCGATGACTGCGGTAACAGGCTATACAAAGGGCTATTTTGATTTGCTGTTGGCCCGGGTGGGCGTTGGTATTGGGGAGGCTGGCGGTACACCGGCTTGTAATGCCATTATTGCCGACTATTTCCCTGCTGACCGTCGATCGATGGCCATGACGGTCTTTGCGCTGGGGGCACCGATAGGGGCGTGGCTGGGATCCGATATCGCCGGTTATGTCTCGACCCTGCATGGATGGCGCGCGGCGTTTTTGGTACTGGGCGTGCCCGGCATCATACTGGCATTGATCATCCTCGTTACCATCCGGGAACCTGAACGTGGCCGCCTCGATATCGTGAACCATGAAAAAGCGCCCAGCGTTATCGAGACCATTAAGTTCCTCTGGTCACAAAAGGCGGCTGTCCACGCGCTTTGGGCCAGCGGCCTTTCCGCTTTTTGGGGTTGGGGCCTGATGTGGTTCACGCCGCTGTTCCTGCAGCGCACCTATGGCATGGATGAAGGTCAGGCGGGTAGTTTGCTCGGCGGGATATATATGTTCGGCGGGATCGGCGCGTCG
>JBGSLY010000394.1:0-3451 GCA_041740435.1 Parasphingorhabdus sp. | reverse complement strand
CGGACTGCGCGCCGGATTCATTGCGATCCTCACTGCGATCCTGCTGGCGCGCGCGGATTTCGCCGCGCTGCGATGGATGGCCCTCGCCGCGCTGATAATGCCGCTGGGGGATGCATGGCTGGTGTCGGAAGCGGGCGCCCCGATGCCGATCATCGTCCGGCACTTGTCGATTGCAGCCCTCCTTGTGGTCGCATGGCATTTTATATCGCGAACTGCGCGTGCGCAATCGGTTCAGGAGCGCAGGTAATGGCCAGTCTGCTTGCCCGTCTGGGCGCCCGCATCGATACGTGGAACGGTGCTGCGAAGATGGCGCGGTTTCGATCGGGCTGGCCTGCCGCGGCTTCCGCCGATGTGCGGTTTCTCCGCACCGCTAATGTGCAATATCGCTATCTTGACGCAGGCAGCGGGCCGACGATCGTCTTCACAGTCGATCCGCCAATGACGATCGAGGTCTATGGCCCTCTGGTTCAAGCGTTCGCGAAACAGTTCCGCGTGGTGGTGGTTGAATTGCCCGCCATGGGTTTCTCCGCAGCATCGGGCAGTTATGGTTTCGATTTCCGCGAGACAAATGATGACTTGGCTTCGTTCATCCGAGCCGTGTGCGGTGAAGGCAGCACTCTTGCGTTCTCCTGCGCTGCCAGCCTTGCCGCAATCGACATTTCCCGCCGCATGCCGGAACTCGCATTGCACTTGTGTCTGATCCAAGCAGGAGGGACAGAGGCCTTCACCATCTGGAAGGCAGCCCGCGATCCCAAGGGCATTCTGGGCAGGCCGTTCATTGGACAGCTTGCGATGAAGCGCATGGCACTGCGCCGGATGCCACAATGGTATGGGCTGTCGGTGGGACGCAAGGAGCAGGTCGAACATTTCTGTTCCTGCGCCGAGCGGTCGTTCGAACATGGGGCGTTGTGGTCGCTTGCCAGTGCTTATCAGATCTATCTCAGCCAAACGCAAGAATTGCCGCCGCCGCCGCAGCCAATCCTTTCGATCTGGGGCGCGGCTGATCGCTCCCACCCGGCCAGCAACGCGCACTCGCTGGCGCGGGTGTATCCCGGCGTTCGGTGCGTGACCTTCGATCATCTAGGTCATACGCCCGAACTGGAGGATCCGGTGCTGGTCCTTGCGGCAATTACGGACTTTCTGGAGCGCCCATGATCCCTGTAGGTCGCACTGTCCCGTCCGGCTTTGAGCGGCATTTCCGGCAAAGCCCGGTCACCGATCAATGGGAGCCGCTCTACATGAAGCGCGATGGGCAGGCGTTTAGCTTGGGCCTGCGAATCGATACACCACATTGCAATGCGCGCGGCTTGCTGCACGGCGGCGTTATCTCTGCGCTTGCTGATAACGCGATGGGTCTGAGCTGCGTCCTTCAGATGAAAAACGTGTCGGCACTGACCGTCAACCTTGCGGTCGATTTCCTGTCGGTAGGAAAAACTGGGCAATGGCTGGAGGTGCGCGCGCTGCCCGCGAAACTTGGGCGGACGCTTGCATTTGTCGATGCCAGCATATCTGCCGATGGCGACCTGATCGCCAAGGCAGGGGCGACGTTCCGAATAATCGCAAGGTAGGCGCAATGACAAACCTATCGATCGACTGCGGTAAGCACGTGGCCTGAAGCTGCTCTACTCATGATGGCGTCTCTCATGAACCGGTGCCTGCCAACATTTTTCCAGAGACTGCTGCAGCAGATTGGCGACTTTGGGGTCGGAAAAAGAAACTCTACTTTCGGCGACGAAGCCACTCAAGCTGCCAGACACGTTTCAGGCGCAGCCCCGGTTGCCGGGAACGTCGTGAAATGGATGGATTGCCGTCTGTCTGGTTTTGGCCAGGAAATCAACAAAGCGGACATTCGTGTCATGGTTAGATGGACCGACTTCTGATCAATGTCCAAACGAGCAACAGGGAGACACTTATCGCAATTGCGGTATAGATGGCTGGCCCGGGGTTGCTGAGCGTGCTGATCGACCCAGCCCAAGCGACAATGAACGCGAAGGGTACAACGCCGACAGCATAGCCGAACAGGAAACGGCGGAACCGCATCCTCGCTATTCCAGCCAATGTGCAGCTAAGTTCTGGCAAGATCGGCAAGGCCTGACAAGCGAACAAGGTCAGCAAATCATTTTTTGCAAATGCTTGCTCGATCTCTGCGAGCTTTGCTTCGTCCTTGAACAGCCGCGCTAGCACAGGTCTGCCAAATCGGCCTCCCATCCCATAGCCACCCAATCCCAGAGTCATCAGCCCCATTGCCGATGCCGTTCCACCCAGAACTGGCCCCATGAAATAGCCCGCAAGGAGGACCGTGGTCATTGTCGGTATTGCGATCAGCAGGTCCAGTGACAACAGCCCAATCACGATCACCGCCATCCAGGCTGGGTGTATCTGATGAGCTTGCTGGAGAAAGGCTGTGACCCCTTCTTCGGTGACAAGCCCGGTGCTATTCAACAGCAGGAAGGTTGAAGCAAAAATCAGCGCCATCACCACGGCAACTTTAAGCAGCTCCTTCATGTGCCCCTCAAAATCTTTCTACCAATATGGGGAGCCAAGCGCGCGAAGAGAGGTATCAGCTTTGCCTTGCCAATAAAAATCTCAGCCCGCCCTTTTTTGATGCCAGCAAAAATAGCCTGAGCTGCATCACGAGCGGACATCTTCCCGCTTCCCCGCCCGGCAGTCATCGGGGTTTCGACGATAGGCAGAATCGCCTCAATCACTGCTACGCCATCCTGTTTCAGTTGATACCGCAAGCTTTGAGAAAAACTGTGCAGACCAGCTTTTGTTGCGCAATAGAGTGCCGATTGCTGCTTTGGGAAAAAGGCCAAGCCCGAAGAGACGTTAACAATCGCCGCACCCGCGTCGTGGCGACGAAGGATCGGAAGCAAGGCATGGCTGAGCAACGCGGGTGCCAACAAATTGACGGCCACTTCCGCCTGCATTTGCGCGGGATCAAAGTCGGGATTCGTCAAAGCGATCGGATATTGCAAGGCGGCGTTGTTGATGATGATCCTTACGTCGGGGTGACGCAGTGCAATATCGGCTGCAACGGCCTTAATCGCCGCAACATTGCACAGGTCGATATCAATCGCTTCTAACCCCATTCTTGGTTCAAGCTGACTGCTCCTTCTTGCGAGCACAATGACCTGATGACCTTCGGCCAGCAGCAGTTCAAGCATTTCGGCACCGATTCCTGAAGTTCCGCCGGTGAGAACCACTTTGGATGGGTGAGAAAGAGGGGTGCGCATATCTAAATCTTTGCTAACTGGGTTTCTTACCCATTTCCATGCCACACCTCTGAGCAAAAGTGATGAACCCAAGTTTAGGCCGTGTACTCATAAACAGGATTCCCAACGGGGTTATTTTATGATTCAAGATTTCCTGAAGGGAGATTTTGATGAGCCGATACGACATGAGCGAGTTTGAGTGGCGTATTATCGGGCCTTTGTTGCCCAGCAAGCCT
>JBGSLY010000393.1:0-2031 GCA_041740435.1 Parasphingorhabdus sp. | reverse complement strand
ATAGGACACGACGTCGAGCGCGCCGGCGTTCTTGAGCGCCTGCGCCGCATTGCACCGCGTGCCGCCCGAATCGACGATATCGTCGATCAGGATGCAGAACCGGCCCGAGACATCGCCGATGATGTTCATCACTTCGGATTCCCCGGCCCGTTCCCGCCGTTTGTCAACGATAGCGAGCGGCGCATTGTCGAGCCGTTTGGCGAGCGCGCGGGCGCGGACCACACCGCCAACGTCGGGCGACACCACCATCAATTCCCGCCCGCCAAAGCGTGCCTGAATATCCGCGCTCATCACCGGCGCGCCATAGAGGTTATCGGTCGGAATGTCGAAAAAGCCCTGAATCTGGCCCGCGTGCAGGTCAACCGAGAGCACCCTATCGGCCCCCGCCACTTGAATGAGATTGGCGACCAGTTTTGCGGAAATGGGTGTGCGCGGCCCCGGTTTGCGGTCCTGACGGGCATAGCCGAAATAGGGGATCACAGCGGTAATGCGCTTGGCCGACGCCCGGCGCAGCGCATCGATACAGATCAGCAATTCCATCAGATTGTCGTTGGTGGGAAAGCTGGTTGATTGGATCACGAACACATCTTCGCCGCGCACATTTTCGTGGATTTCAACGAACACTTCTTCATCGGCAAAGCGCTTGACGCTGGCGTCGGTCAATTTGGCGTCAAGATAGTCGGCAATGGCCTGAGCCAGCGGTAAATTGCTGTTACCGGTCATTAGTTTCATGAATGTGGCCCCCCAGGCACGGTTACGAATCCCTTGCGGGCTTGTTAGCCAGTGTGACCGCCATCGGAAAGTTTTATCTTTTAAGGAAGCTGCGTCGCCGCCTTGCCCTTGGTGCGCGGGTCGACCGCGCCGACCCAGCCTTTGTCGGTCCGCTCCGCGCCATTTAGCTTCGATGGCAGGTTGGACGCAACGACCAGATGGCCGAGCCGCGACAATTCACCCGACATATCGGCAAGCGGGGTTTCTGCCTCGACCAGCAAGCCGTTCCCACCGAAATAGATGTTGGGCAAGGCAAAGGCCTGTTCCAGCGGCAAACCAAAGTCTATCACTCCGATCAGCGCCTTGGTCACGTGCATGATGATCCGCTTGCCGCCCGCCGACCCTAACGCCAAGATCGGCTTGCCCGACGCATCATAGACGATGGTTGGCGACATGGAGGACAGCGGCCGCTTGCCCGGTTCCACCCGGTTGGAGACTGGCTCGCCATCCTTTTCGGGCGCAAAGGTAAAGTCGGTGAGTTCGTTGTTGAGCACCATGCCGCGCGCGATCAACTGGCTGCCGAACAGCCCTTCGACGGTCGAGGTCATATTGGCGATATTGCCCGCACCATCGACGGCAGTGAAATGCGTGGTACCCGCGACTTCGGAGGACACGGCGTTGGTGCGCGGCGCCGCACCGGGCGGAGTGCCGGGGATGTAGCTGCCAAGGCTCTTGTCCATGGAAATCAGCTGCGAACGGCTGGCGACATAATCGTGGTCGAGCAGGCCCTTGACCGGAACGCTGACGAAATCCGCATCGCCCAGATATTTTTCCCTATCGGCATAGGAAAGCTGCATCGCCTCGCCGATCAAATGCCAGCTGACCGGATTGTCCTTGCCCAGCGCGCCCATATCAAACCGCTCCAGCATGCCCAGAATCTGGAACACCGTGGTCGCGCCCGATGATGGCGGACCCATGCCGCACAGCCGGTAGCTGCGATAGGTCACGCATACCGGTGGTCGGGCGACTGCGCTATAGGCGGTCAAATCGGCCTGAGTTATCATCGAGGGGTTGTTTGTAGCCATACCAACCGCGCCGATGATCGCTTTTGCGGTCGCGCCGCTATAAAAAGCGTCGGGGCCATTGTCCGCGACGTCGCGCAGCAACTTGCCGATTTCGGGGTTGGTTAGCACCGTGCCGGGTTTCGCCGGACCGCCATCGCGCCAGAACAGCGCCCTCATTTCCGGATAATTTTCCCACAATTTGCTCAGCCGCGCCATTGCACCATATTGCGCTTCGGTTACCGCATAGCCTTGCTCT
>JBGSLY010000392.1:0-3963 GCA_041740435.1 Parasphingorhabdus sp. | reverse complement strand
GCGCAACTGGCCGAAGGCGGACGGATAGCCGCCGGGGTCAGCGAGCGCGGCGTAACCCGGATCGGACTGGGCTATAAAGCGGCCAATGGTGTAGGGTTCCAGTATGTGCATGACTGTGAAATGCCGGTCCTGCCCGGATTTGCGGTCAAGCCGGGATTTGTGTTTTAGCTGCTATGAAACGTCATAAAATATCAGGCCAGAGAGCCGGGCCAGAAAAACCGGGAGCGACGAGTATATGAGTGGTCGAACACAGCGGCGGTCGGGACCATGGGTCCAACGCCTAATGGCTTCATGCGCGCTTGCCTTGGTGATAACGCCGCCGGCGGCGGCTGATACTTTGCGCGATGCTCTCGCCACCGCCTATCAAACCAACCCCAGCATGACCGGCGCGCGCCAGCAGCAGGAAGCCACCAACGAAGGTGTGCCCTTGGCCAAAGCCAATGGACGGCCATCGGCGCAGAGCCAGCCGACCTATTTCGAAAATGTGGTGACCGACAGCGGCGGCTCCGCCGTACAGGCGCGCGGGATCAATATCGGTACGACGCTGTCGGTGCCGATCTACTCGGGCGGCGGCGTGCGCAACGCGGTCAAAGCCGCGGAAAACCGGGTCGAAGCCGGTATCGCCGACCTGCGCGGGACCGAAAGCTCGCTATTTTCTGCGGTTGTCGGAGCCTATATGGACGTGATCCGCGACGAGGCGATTGTCGGACTCAACCGGGCCAATGTCGGCGTATTGTCGGTCAATCTGGAGGCAACTTCGGACCGGTTTGAAATCGGCGACCTGACCCGCACCGACGTCGCGCAATCCGAAGCGCGGCTATCGCTGGCAGTGGGACAGCTCGAATCGGCGCGCGCCAACCTGATCCGCAGCAAAGAGGTCTATATCCAATTGGTCGGGCGGGCCCCCGAAAATCTGGAAGCCCCGCCGCCGCTGCCCAACCTGCCCGAATCGCCCGAACTGGCGGTAACGACCGCGCTGGAAAGCAATCCCGACCTGATCGCGGCCAAGGAAAACCGGGAGGCTGCCTATTACAACCGTCGCTCGGCCAACGCAGCACGCCTGCCGACGATCAGCGGTTTTGCCAGCTCGACCTATGCCAATGCGCTCAATTCGATCACTTCAAACATCCCCGGCTTTGCCGCGGACAACACCTCGCTGACCGCACAGGTTGGCATTCGGGCGACGATTCCGATCTATCAGGGCGGCCGTCCGGCGGCGCAAATCCGTCAGGCACAGGCCCAATTGGGCGCAGCGCAAGAAGGCGAGATTGCCGCCGAGCGCGCGGTGATTGCCCAGACCCGGGCGTCTTATGCCGCGTGGAAGGCCTCGTTGGAGGTCATTCGCGCGTCTGAACGCGCGGTAGCGGCCAACGAACTGTCGCTGGAAGGGGTCAAGGCGGAAAACAGCGTCGGCAACCGCACCATCATCGAAATCCTGAACGCGGAGCAGGAGTTGCTCAACAGTCAGGTGCAACTGGTGTCGGCACGACGCAACGCCTATGTCGCTGGCTTCTCGCTGCTCGCGGCGATGGGCCGGGCGGAGGCCCGCGATCTGGGGCTGGAGGGCGGTCCGCTCTATGACCCCATCGCCGAATATGAAAAGGTCGACGATGCCTGGTTCGACTGGTCGAGCCGCAACGATCCGCAGACCACCGCCACGCGCACCGTTGACACGCCCGCGCAAAAAGCGGAAATAGAGCCGCTGCCCAGTAATGTACGTGGTAAATAGCTGGGTGGACACGCGCTGACGGGGAAAAGCGCTCGGGGGAATGAGATGGCCAATGTGAACAAGGAACCGTCGATGGAGGAGATACTGTCCTCGATCAAACGGATTATTTCCGAAGACAAAGTCGTCGATGTGCGCCCGATAGCCGCAAGCGAACCGCCCAGATCCTTTCGCAAAGCCGATGATAATGTGCTGGAATTGACGGTTAAAGATACCGCGCCCCGCGACACCAAAGGCGATACTGCGAGCGAAACCAGCGATCAGAACGAGCGCCTGATCGACGAAAGCAAGTTACAGGCGATGCGCGCCTCGCTGTCCAATCTGGCGACGGCCAAAAAGCCGGTGCAGGAAAGCGAAACCGTTCCGGCAGGCGGAACCTCTTTAGAAGAACTGACCCGCGATCTGCTGCGGCCGATGCTCAAACAATGGCTCGACGACAATCTGCCCGCTATGGTGGAAGAATTGGTGGCCCGCGAAGTGGCGCGGATCGCAAAGGGCGATTGACCAAGGCCGCCGCATTGTGGCGGATCGCCGCCTGTGCTGCTCTTTTGGGGAGCAACCCAGCGTTAGCGGATAGCCTGATCGTCAAAACCGGCTGGCTGATTGATCCGGTCGCGGAAACCGTCACCACCGGACAATGCATTACAATTGACGATGACCAGATCAGCGCGGTTGGCCCCTGCCCCGATCCGCTCTTCGGGCCGCAGGTCATTGATTGGAGCGGCAAATATGTCCTGCCCGGCCTGATTGATCTTCACACCCATTTGGCCGATAGTGGCCAGAGCGCCGATCTGGCCGCGCCGGTCAACACTTCACCCGCCGCCACCGCGCTGATCGGGGCGGCGAATGCCCGCACCACCTTGATGGCTGGTTTTACCACCGTACGCGATGTCGGCACCTATCGCGGGCTAACTGATGTTGCTTTACGCGATGCGATCAACGCAGGCCATGTGCCGGGACCAAGGATGTTCGTCGCCGGAGCTTACATTACCATCCCCAAGGGCGGGGGCGAGCTCAACGGGGTGATGCCCAACGAGCAACTTCCCGCCGATATGCGTCTGGGCATCGCAGCGACACCGAAAGAGGCGGAAGAGCGCGCGGTGGCTCTCTTCAATGGCGGCGCGGATTTCCTCAAACTAATTGCGACCGGCGCGGTGCTCGCCATCGGCACCGAGCCGGGCCAGCCCGAACTGACCGAAGCACAGATGCGCGCGGCGGCTGATCTCGCTACAGCCCGCGGGACCTATGCCACCGCGCACGCCCATGGAGCGGAAGGCATCCAAGCCGCGATCCGCGCCGGGGTCCGCTCGATAGAGCATGCCAGCCTGATCGACGACGCGACATTGAAAATGGCGAAGAATGCGGGCACCTGGCTGGTGATGGATATCTTTAACGGCGATTATATCGATGACGTCGGCCGCAAAGAGGGCTGGCCGGAAGAATATTTGCGCAAAAACCGCGAAACCACCGATGTCCAGCGGGACGGTTTTGCCAAAGCGGTGAAAATGGGTGTCAATCTGGCCTTTGGCAGCGATTCGGGGGTCTATCCGCACGGCATTAACGCGCGGCAATTCGCCTATATGGTCCGTTACGGCATGACGCCCATGCGCGCAATTCGCTCGGCAACAAGTGACGCGGCGACCGTCATTGGCAAGGCGGACACTATTGGCCGAATCGCGCCGGGCTTTTTTGCCGATATGATTGCGGTTGATGCCAATCCGCTGGCCGATGTGCGGGCGCTGGAGAAGGTGGCGCATGTGATCAAGGATGGGGTTTTGGTGAAGTGACCTGCTTTATTCACCACTGTGCCGGAGCACATACCTTATTCCCATTTTACAGTCCCCTGAAACCTAAGGAAATCCCCCATGTCCCTTCTCGCCAGCCTCCTTCTGCTGGTCGCCGCCGACCCCGTCAGCGATCCCTCCCAAGCACTTGCCGGCAACTGGACGGTCGATCTGCGCCCCAGTGATGAGGCGGCGGAATATACCCAGCCGATGGTTCTAACCATTGCCGCCGACGGCAAGGTGACGGGCGAGTTTTATCAAAGCACGATCAGCGATGGCCGATACGGGGCTGCGCGGGGCCGTCAGTGCGTTGCCTTTCGCACCAGTGACGGCATGGGGCCGTATGAGCATTCCGCCTGTCTGGTCGATGGCATGATGGTCGGGCAAAGCTGGGCCGAACATCGCGGTTTCCTGCTCCCCTGGATCGCAACCCGCACCTTAGAGGCCGCACAA
>JBGSLY010000391.1:0-3734 GCA_041740435.1 Parasphingorhabdus sp. | reverse complement strand
TATTCTGACCAGTCGCATTTTATTCGTGAATTCAAGCAATTCAATGGCCGCACGCCGAGCGAATTTATCAACGGCGCTCACCTGTTGGTCCGCCTCACTTTACAGGAACGGTTGCAAATCCAGCACGAATCGCCGTTTAGTTTGATCGGTTAATTGCCAACCGCTGCCAGCAGTTGATCGAGGCTTCGGATTGGCGCTTTGGCAACATTGCGTTGCGGCGAGGGCCGGACAGCCAAAGCTTCGGGCTGGGCCGCTTGCAGCAAATCATTCGTGATCCGCGACGACAAAAGATTGCGGTTGGGCGCGCGATTTGGCCCCTGCCCAGTGGCGGCTATCAGCTTTGCCTTCGGTTTTGTGGGGTGAATAAAGCCATGCACCGGATAGACCGTGGTCCCCAGCGCGCCTTGCGGCGTGTACCAGACGCGCACCGCGCTCCAGTCATTGGCATCCGAGACATCAACTGCCAAGGCGTCTCGCTCGATATGGCCCTTTTGACCGTCGATCACCGACCAATTGGCGTGGTCGAGGAGTACCCGTCGCGAATCGAGCACCCGGCTCACTGTCGCAACATGGCCCAGAGTCATGCGCCCATGCGCAGGAAAGGCCATGACCGCACCGGGACGAGGGCGGTTGTCGCGGTGATAGCGACCGGCCGCCGCATCCCACCATCCATGCGCGTCGCCGTATATCTGAACGCCGGACACCTGCCGCGCATAAGGCACACATTGCAGGATTGCATCCTGCGCCAAGGCCGCCCCGCCAACGAGTAGCGCCGCTGCCAACGGAAATCCGCTCCGCAATCCCTTTGGGCCGAGGAGGCAAACGGCTCTCCATAACTCGATCAAACGCAACATAAGCCTGCAAATAGTTCAAAAGATGTAATCAGCGGCTAATCGCTTTGGTTAATCTTCGGCGACCAAAACACGAGGTTCGAGAGTGCCTTGCCTGCCCACAACCCGCAAAGACCACAATCTCTCACCCGGAAAGGTCACCTTTTATACAACGCGTCCACCCGGTCCTTGTATGTTTCGCGGATCACATGGCGGCGGATTTTCATGCTGGGGGTCAATTGTTCGTTGTCGATGGCAAAGGGTTCGTCGGCGAAGGCAAATTGCCGGACTTTTTCAATCACCGACAGGTCCTGATTAACCCGGTCCACCGCTTTCATCACCGCCGACTTGAACTGCGGATTGTCCTGTAACGCCTTGAAGTCATATGGAACATTTTGCTCCCGCGACCATTCCAACGCCCATTCGGGATCGGGGACGATCAGGCCGACGATATAGGGCCGCTTGTCGCCCGATACCATTGCCTGCAGGATTTCGGGTTGCAGGGTCAGCATACCCTCGACCTTTTGCGGTGCAATATTGTCGCCTTTGTCGTTGACGATCAGGTCCTTTTTGCGGTCGGTGATCGCGATCCGGCCTGCCTCATCAATATGGCCAATATCGCCGGTATGCAGCCAGCCATCGATGATGACCCGGTCGGTTTCGGCTTGGTTGTGCCAATAGCCCTTCATCACCAGTTCGCCGCGGACACAAATCTCGCCATCCGCAGCAATACGCACTTCGGTGTCGATCATCGGCGGCCCGACGGTGTCCATTTTAATGCCGTTGCGCGGGCGGTTGCAGGAGATGATCGGACCTGATTCGGTTTGGCCATAACCTTGTAGCAGCGTCATACCCAAGGCTTGGAAAAACGTGCCGATTTCGGGGTTGAGCGGCGCGCCGCCCGATACCATCGCCTTGATCCGGCCGCCAAAACGCTGCTGCACCTTGGGCAACAAGGTGCGTTTGAGCAGCAATTGCATCGGCCGGTCGCGCAGCCGGACTTTGCCGTTCCGGCTTTTGCCCTGAACATCGACCGCCTTGCCGAGCAGATAATTGGGAAATTTCCCCTGCTTCTCAACGGTTTTGATCAGCCGCGCGCGCAGCACTTCGAACAGGCGCGGGACGACCACCATCAACGTCGGTCGCACCTCTTCAATATTGGAGGCGAGCTTTTCCAGCCCTTCGGAATAATAAATCTGCGCGCCCAGCCCGATAGGGAAAAACTGCCCCGCGCTATGCTCATAGGCGTGGCTCAGGGGCAGGAAGGACAGGAAAATCTCCTCGTCCCAACCGAAATCGCTTTCGATCACTTCCGATGGCCCTTTGACATTGTGCAGGATCGCGCCATGATGTTGCATGACGCCGCGCGGTTTGCCGCCGGTGCCGCTGGTGTAGATCAGGCAGGCGATGTCATCGCGGGTGATATCGGCCATCTGGGCCCGCACTTTGGCTACATCCTCATCGCTGCCTTTGGTCAGTTCGGACCAGTTGTGGATGTCAAAATCGCCGCTCTGACCAATGCGCAGGTCGGCCATGCCGATCACGAAATCGGCATCGGCTGATCCCATCACCGCCGGAATCAGGGCCTTGCACAGCTTGCCGTCCGACACGATCACCGCGCGCGCGCCGCTATTATCGAGGATATGCTGATGATCGCGGGTTGTGTTGGTGGTATAGGTCGGCACCGTGATGCAGCCGGCGGCCATAATGCCGAGGTCCGCAATGCACCATTCGGGCCGGTTTTCCGACACCAGCATCACCCGGTCGCCTTTGGCAAGACCAAGGTGGCGGAGCGAAAGCGCCAGCGCCGCGACTTGACGCGCGGCTTCGGCCCAACTCATCGGCTGCCACTTGCCTTCGCGTTTGGCCCAAAGGAACGGCGCGTCGCCCTTTTTTGCCGCCCGGTCGAAAAACATTTCCACCAGGTTCTGAAATCCGTCGATTTCTAAATACCGATATGCTGCTGGGGCTTTTGCCACGCGAAATCCGCTCCTGTAATCTAGGGTCAGGACCCATTGGTGTCGTCGTTACGATCTCGCCGTCCCTGCTAGCTTGGTTTGCGCGGGTCGGCAATTATTTTGGGTTGCAAGGCTCCATCCGTTCGTGTCGAGCCCCTCGACTGCCCGCAGGGTAGGCGCTTATGATAAACTTCCGCAAAGGGCGGAAGTCGAGACACCGATGTTCGGTATACCGCTTCGACGCATCTCGACTGCGCTCGATGCGAACGGAAAATCGTACATACGAAATTTCAAGCGCTACCCTGTCCATCGTCGATCTTGATCGTCGCGCCGGTCACGCATTCGGATGACGGCGATAGGAAATAGAGTAGGGTCGAGTCCATCTGGTCGGTGCGGCACAGGCGCTGGCGCGGGAAATGAACGCTGAAATCGCCCATCCGCTCCATCATCCCGTCCATCATTTCGGTCCCGAAAGCACCGGGCGCGATGCAGTTGACGTTGATAAAATTGCGCGCCCATTCCACCGCCAGCGCCTCGGTCATCCGCACCACGCCGGCCTTGGTCGTGGAGTATAACGCCGCGCCATTGCCGTCATAGCGGAACGCCGCAACCGATGCGATATTGACGATCCGGCCCGGTGTTTTGGCCTCGATCAAGGGCCGGGCAAATTCGCAGGATAGGATATAGAGCGAACGGAAATTGGTATCGATCACCGAATCGATCAGCTCGGGCGACATTTTATGCGCTCGCTGCGCGTCCGGAATACCGGCATTGTTGACCAAAATATCGGGCTGTCCCAATTGGCCAGCGACTGTTGGCACGATAGCGCGAAGTTGATCGCTATCCCGAACGTCCAGATCGAATGCCGCCGCCGTGCCGCCACGCGACTCAATATCGGCAACCAGCGCATCGAGGCGGTCGCGCCGCCGCGCCGTCACTGCCACTT
>JBGSLY010000390.1:0-4105 GCA_041740435.1 Parasphingorhabdus sp. | reverse complement strand
GGTCGCCCGGCGCTGTCTCAACACGCTGGTCGCGCTGGGCTATGTCGGGCAATATGGGCGCAATTTCCTGCTCCGCCCCGAAGTGCTGTCCTTGGCGGCAGCGTTTCACTCCTCGATGAACCTTGATCAGCTGTGCATACCGCCGCTGCAAACCTTGCGCGATGAAACCGGCGACAGCGCGTCGCTGGCGGTGATATCCGGTCCAGACATCCTCTATCTGGCGCATGTTTCGACCAATCGCCGGATCCGGCTGGGCGCGAATGTCGGCACGCGGTTTCCGCTGCACGCGACTTCGCTGGGCAAGGTGATGCTCGCCTTTCGGCCGCCGGAAGAGGTGGAGAGGTTTCTGGAGCAGGCACCTTTCGCTAAATTCACCGAGCGGACGGTTGCCACAGCGCAAGTGATGCGCAGCCGCCTCGAAGAGATCCGCTTGCGCGGCTTTGATTCGGCGCTTGACGAGCTTGATTTCGGCATTGTGTCGGTGGCGGTGCCGATTTTCGACAGCAATCGACAGGCGATTGCTGCGATCAACTGCTCCACCTCCACCACCCGCATTTCACAGGACATGTTGATCGAGACCCGATTGCCATTGCTGCGCGATGCGGCGGCCCGGATTGAGCAGGGTTTTAAAAGCTGGCCGTCGCTGCTGCACGCTTTGGCGCAACATTGATTAATTTCGTATATCGAATTTGACTTCGCATTTCGAAGTTGATAGAAAGCCAGAATCGAGGACCATGGGTCCAGTCAGGGGAGGCATGTGATGACCAGGGGTATTTTGCGGAAAAAATCGGTTTTGATGGGTACAACTGTCATCGGCTCGTTGCTGATGGCATCCGGCCTTGTCGCCACACCCGTGCTGGCGCAGGATGAAACCGGCGCGGAAGAAGGGGAAATTGTCGTCACCGCGCTGCGCCGCGATGTGCAGTTGCAGGACGTCCCTGCTTCGGTCACCGCCTTTACCGCTGCTGCCATCGAGCAAGCCGGGATCGACAAGCCGATTGACTTCATCAACCTGACCTCCAACGTCAATCTGGTCGAAACCCAGAACGCCGGAAACGCCTTTATCATCATTCGCGGGATTACCCAGGCGCGCAATTCCGAGCCATCGGTCGCGGTCGTGATTGATGGCGTGCAACAAGTGAACCCAGCGCAGTTCAATCAGGAACTGTTCGATATCGAGCAAATCGAAGTGCTGAAAGGTCCGCAAGGCGGCCTATATGGTCGTAACGCGATTGGCGGGGCGATTATCGTCAACACCAAAGCGCCGACCGATGAGTTCGAGGGCAAGATCAAGGCGGGAATCGATAACGGTTTCGGTTGGCAATTGCGCGCCGGGATCAGCGGTCCGTTGTCAGAAAAGGCGAAGTTCCGACTGTCGGCGTCTTATGTCGATTCCAATGGCTATCTTCAGAACACCTTCCTCAATGAAAAGGCCGATCCTTACCGCGATATTGCGATACGCGGCAATGTCCTGCTGGAGCCGACCGACAATATTTCGCTCGATCTGCGCGCGTCCTATTCGCGGTTGGAAACGCAGGCACTATACTTTAATATCGTCAACGATGTGAATGACACCAGCCTGCCAATCCGGGTCAACAACCGGGGGCAAAATGATCGCGAAATCACCAATTTTGCGGCCAAGTTTCAATATGAAGGCGACAGTTTCACCGCCACCTCGATCACATCCTATGACACGGTCAAGGAAGTCTTAACCGGTGATGCGTTCGACTTTTTGCCGATCCCGGACTCGTTTTTCTTCAACCTGTTCGAATTCCTGTTCGGCCCCGGCAATGGTTTTGACCTCAACCAGAGCCAGTATCTCAATGTGAAAGCGCTGAGCCAGGAATTGCGCTTTGAGTCGCCGAAGGACGAAAAGCTGTTCTGGATGTTTGGTGGCTATTTCATCGATACCAACCGGTTCATTTCCACCGGCAATATGATCGACACCAACAATGGTGTGTTCCCGGTTTTCCGCACGCCGAGCACCAATCCGCTCAACCCGCAATTCTCCTTCCTGTCGGACAAGCAGACCAATTTTGCTTGGGCGCTGTTCGCCAATGCGGGCTATGAGTTCTCCGACCAGTTCCGTGTCGATGCCTCGCTGCGCTATGATCGGGATCGGCGGACCAACACCACGCTGACCCCGACCGCGTTTCTGCCCAATGTTCCGGGCGCACCGCAGGGGGCAACCGGTGACAAGCGGCGGGTGACCTTCGACGATTTCCAGCCGAAAGTGACCTTGACCTTCAAACCTTCGGACGATGTCACGCTTTACGGCGGCTATAGCCGGGGCTTCCGCTCTGGCGGGTTTAACCAGACCGGCGTCGGCGCGGTGGCGGCGGCCAATGGCATTGTCGGCGTCAATGATATTTTCCAAGCAGAAACCGCCGAAACCTTCGAAGCGGGCTTCAAGACCCAGTTTTTTGACAGCAAGCTGACCTTCAACGGCGCGGCCTATACCACCACCTCCAAGAACAGCTATTTCTTCGTGTTTCTGGCTGCCAACTCAACGCAGAATCTCGGCAACATCCCGAAATCGCGGATTCAGGGCTTTGAGCTGGAGGCGCAATTGCGTCCCACACCCGACGTGCAGCTGAACGCAGCGGTTGGCTATACCTTTAGCGACATCAAGGCCTTTGCCGATCCGGCGGCAATCGGCAATGAATTGCCACTCATCTCGCGCTATACCTATAACTTGGGTGCGCAATTCACCCCGGAACTGGGCGCGAACCTCGATGGTCTGCTCCGCGTTGATTACCGGCGGATTGGCAGAACCTGGTGGGAGCCTTATAACACCACCTCACGCGATCCGGTCGATCTGGTCGATGTGCGGCTTGGTGTCAGCGGTGATAGCTGGAGCCTGACCGGTTTTGCCTCCAACCTGTTCAACAAAAAGTACAACGCCGAATTTTCGCCCGGCGGTTTTGTTTTCAAGGCGCGTCCGCGCGTCTATGGTGTCGAAGCGTCGTATAAATTTTAGGACTTTTGCGTGATGGCAAAGATATTGGTGCTCTATTATTCCGGCTATGGTCATACCGAAACCATGGCGCGCGCGGTTGCCGAAGGGGCGCTGGGCGTCGATGGCTGCACGTGTGACATTAAACGTGTGCCTGAACTGGTGCCGGAAGAGGTGGCTGCCGCGTCGGGGATGAAAGCCGGACAGGACGCGCAGATTGCGATACCGGACGAACTGGCCAATTATGACGCGATCATCTTCGGCACGCCGACCCGGTTTGGCAATATGGCGGCGCAAATGCGTAACTTTCTCGATCAAACTGGCGGGCTTTGGTTCACCCGGGCGCTGGTCGGAAAGGTCGGCAGCGTCTTTGCCTCAACCGCCAGCCAGCACGGCGGACAGGAAACGACCATCACATCCTTTCACACCAGCCTACTGCATCATGGCATGATCATCGTCGGCCTGCCGTATAGTTTTGCGGGCAATTCGGAAATGGGCGAGATCAGCGGCGGAACACCTTATGGCGCGACCACTATTGCCGGCAATGACGGCAGCCGGATGCCGAGCGAGAACGAACTCGCTGGGGCCCGTTTTCAAGGCACGCATGTCGCGGAGATTACCAAGAAGCTTTTCGGATAAACCTGCACCCTATTGCGCAAAACACTCGGGAGGAAAATATGTCGTCATCGCTGCCCAGCCGGTTGCACCACACCGCCTATGTCGTCAAAGATCTGGAGGCGACGCGGCACTTTTATGAGGATATTCTGGGCTTTCCACTGATGGCCACTTGGTGCGAGCAGGAAGAATTGTTCGGGTCAGAGCGGACCTATTGCCACTGTTTCTTTGGCCTTGCCGACGGAAGCGCGCTGGCGTTTTTTCAATTCGCCCATCCCGATGATCAGGCGGAGTTTGGCCCGGAATTGGCCTCCAGTCCCTTTCGCCATGTCGCGCTGAATGTCGATGCGGCGGCGCAGGCCGAGCTGGAAAAGCGGATCGATGCGGCGGGTTTTGTCGAGCCGCAAACATATATCCTCGACCACGGCTATTGCCGGTCGGTCTACGTCGTCGACCCTGACGGCATGATTGTCGAGTTTACCTGCGACGCCGATAATGTCGAGCAGATCAATGCATTGCGCGCGCAGGACGCCC
>JBGSLY010000389.1:0-1962 GCA_041740435.1 Parasphingorhabdus sp. | reverse complement strand
GTCATCATTCAGGTGTTTTTCTTCAAGCGCACCGGCCGCCGGGTGTTCCGCATGGCCCCGATTCACCACCATTTTGAGCAGCTAGGCTGGGCCGAATCCACCGTCGTGATCCGCTTCTGGATCATCAGCGCGGTCTTAGCGCTCGCTGGATTGGCGACATTGAAGCTGAGATGATCATTTCGCCCGCCTTTGTCGGAAAACGGTTTGCCATATTGGGGCTGGCGCGTTCGGGCATGGCGGTGCTGGAGTCGCTGGTAGGGAGCGGGGCCGAAGTGATGGCTTGGGACAACCGCGCCGAACTTCGCGATGCCGTGGCCGATAGAGTGACGATTGCCGACCCGATGGAGAGCGATCTGACCGGTATTGATGCGCTGGTCGTGTCCCCCGGCGTGCCGCTCAACCGCCATCCGATCCGGCAAAAGGCGCAGGATGAGGGCGTGGCTATTATAGGCGATATCGAGCTGTTCGCGATGGCCCGGTCCAGCCTGCCGCCGCACCGGGTGGTTGGGATTACCGGCACCAATGGCAAATCGACCACTACCGCGCTAATCCATCATATCTGCAAGAATGCGGCGCTGCCCACGCGGATGGGCGGAAATATCGGGTTGCCGATTTTGTCGCAGCAGCCGTTGCAGGCGGGCGGGGTCTATGTCCTGGAACTGTCGAGCTACCAGATCGACCTGACCCGCAGCCTTGATTGCGATGTCGCGGTGCTGCTCAACATATCGCCTGACCATCTGGATCGATACGACGATTACGACACCTATGCCGCATCCAAAGCGCGGCTTTTTGCTATGCTCTCGCCCACTCACAGCGCCGTCATTGGCAGCGATGATCCGCAGTGCCAGAAAATTACCGGGGCTTTGCGCAGCGAGGGGCGACTTGAGCGGCTGATCGTGACTGCCGCTGGTGATATTGCTGGACAAGAAGAATGGCCTTCGCTGCAAGGGCCGCATAACGCACAAAATGTTGCAGCAGCAGTGGCTGCGGTCGAGGCTTTGGGCATAAGTGAAGGTTGTTGGCGGCCCGCCTTACGCAGCTTTGCCGGATTGCCCCATCGGATGGAGCGGGTCGCGGAGCATGACGGTGTGCTGTTTGTTAACGATTCCAAGGCCACCAATGCCGCCAGCACTGGCCCAGCTCTGGGAGCCTATCCGCGCATCCACTGGATTGTCGGCGGCCTTCCCAAAAGCGATAATCTGGACGAATGCGCGGCGTTTTTCGGCAATGTGGTACATGCCTATACAATTGGTGAGGCCGGGCCGCTGTTTGGTGACATCCTGTCCCCGCATATGCCGGTGACATCGTGCGAGATGCTGGCGACAGCGGTGCAGACGGCAGCGGCGAATGCAAAGCCGGGAGAGGTGGTCCTGCTATCCCCGGCCTGTGCCTCCTTCGACCAGTTCAAGGATTTCGAAGCGCGCGGTGATTGCTTTCGCAGTGCGGTGACGGCGACACTCGAATCGATGATGAATAGCGGGGGGGCTTTATGACCGGGGCAATACAAAACTCTACATCTACTCCGGTGTCATCCCTATCGGGCGGCGTCGGACTGCCCAACCGGCGAAGACTCGGGCGCGGGGATCGAACGCATTTGGCGATCTGGTTCTGGGAACTGGACCGCGTTTTGCTGACGTTGATCATGACCCTGTTCGCGATAGGGTTGATTGCAGTGGCAGCAGCCTCGCCAGCAGCAGCCGTGCGTTTGAGCACGGCAGCAGACAAGCTCGATCCGCTGATTTTCTTCTACAAACAGCTGCTTTGGGTCTGCATCGGCGTTCCGGCGATGTTGATGATTTCCATGTTACCGAGAGAACAGGCGCGGCGGCTGGCGATAGTTGCAGCGGTAGGTTGCTTCGTTTTGTTGTTTCTCGTGCCGATTATCGGGAACACGGTCAACGGCGCGCGGCGCTGGATCGGTTATGGCTTTGCGACGGTCCAGCCTGCCGAATTTCTCAAGCC
>JBGSLY010000388.1:0-3552 GCA_041740435.1 Parasphingorhabdus sp. | reverse complement strand
CGCCCTTTTTCGATGGGACGCCGAAATCCAATGGCCGCATTCCCGCCTCGCTAAGCCGGTTTGCTATTGCGTCCGGATTTCCGCCACGCAGGCTATAGCCATTGGGTCCAGGATCACGCACCCCCGAAGCATGAAGGCACGCAATCACCAGTCCGACACAGTCAATTCCTTCAACCGGATTTCGGCCGTGCAGGCGGAATGGCGAGCCAACCAGCTGTGCTGCCCGCGCCGCTATCCTGTTCGCTCGCGCCGGTGTCATCCGGCGGACGGGTAGCGGGTTAGTAAATCATTGCCCGGCAAATAGGGTTCTCCGCGAAAGTTGCGTGTATTGGCAAATTTCGCCGTGCAGGTTTCGATCCGTTTGTCACAGCCTTGGGTCAATTGGACCCGGTCGCCAACCGCGATGGCAAAGGGCGGTACTTCGGACAATGTTAGCATCCCATCATGTGAACCCAGCGCCATAAATTCCAGACCGCAATTGGGACCATCCAAAAACCGGACCAGCCCGTAGTGGTACAATGCGATGTCTTGAGCTGCATCTTCCCAAGTCAATTGGTGGCGATCCACCATGCTGACGATCACCTCTCTACGCCGTGTGTGGAGACTGATCCCGCAGCGATGGTCGCCCAGCTGCGCACGGCAGGTGGGCGAAGTCACGCAGGTGTCGGCCCTGCTCAGCCGCTGTTTCAAACCTAGAAATTCCGCCGTAAAGCTTTGCCCTTTGCGCTGGATTTGCCCAAAATGACCCGTCATCACCGGCACTAAATCTGTGTCCGGGTCGGTCCAGTCGGCCATCATCACCTGCAGCCGCGCGCCGTTCCAGCGTCCTGCATCCAGGTCCTGCTCGGCAATCGCAGAGGAGGTTAAAGAGGCCGCGACGTCCATATCGTCCCCCGATATTCCGTCGGTCAAGGCAATTGCCGACGGCGTCATCCCCGGATTGGCGCGGTATCGGAAACCGCGGATGACAATGTCGCGGTCATGGGACGTAAAGCCGATTGCAACGCCATCGCGCCGTTCCAATCGCCACAGCCAAGTCTGTGTGGTCAGCGGCTGATCGAGCCAAGGGAACGTCATATCGCCTCTTTCACTTCGACCAGCGGGACCGAGGCAAATTCGCCCGCAGCAAAGGTGGCAAAATTGGCTTCCAATCGGTCCGCTGCAAACCGGACCGGCACATCGAACAGAAATCCCGCGGTGATAATCGCACCAAGCGGTGGCGGGTCGTCAAATGCGATGATGCCGAGCGGCTGTAAGGTCCAATTACTAACAAGCGCGCCATCAAGCGCTATCGTCACAGAATCATCAACCGGACGGGTGATCCGCCGGACTTGCGCGCCGTCCGGATCAGGCTGCGGATTGCCATAGCGTTTAACCAGCGCAAAGGCCGTCGTCTCACCGTCACCGATGCCAATCCGCGGATCGCTCGGCATTGGATTTCCGGTCATGCCATGCGAGCTGAAATCCATCGGATCGCGTAGTCGAAACCCTCGTGCCGCGCCGCGCCGCGACCGGAAGAAGGCGATCAAGTCCTGCAAGTCCGTTTCCGAACGAATACCCGATGCGACATCAAAATGCAGCTTGGCATCCGCCCATTCACTGTTGCGCTTTTCATGACCCGACAGCAGCGACACGACCTTAGTCATAAATTCCGGTGCCACGGCGGCCTCCCGGCCCAGAGCCAGTGGGAAAACCACATCATCAAAAGCCTGCACATCATCCTCCTGCTCGGCAAAATACACATATCCGTCGCGCGCAATCTGCGGATAGGCCCAGACAAATCGGGCGGCGGCGGCTCTACTTTCCGCTTGCTTCAGCGCTTCTGTCATATTGGTCCAAATATCGCTGTCGGCAGCGTTCAAGACGAAGCCCGCGAAGTAATGCTGTTGATCTGCGGGGTAAGAAAGTCGCTGCACCGCTGTTGCCACCCCTCGCTCGGTCGCATGAAAGCGCCCGCCAATGACCCAGTCATAATCTTCCAGTTGCAGGACATCGAAAGCAGGTGCGGCCCAGCCGATAGGGAGATTGGCCCGCTTGGCCTCCGGTGCGCGCTCGTCCAATATTGTCGGCAAATAGGCGAGCAAATAGCTGGTCAGGCCGTCGCTCCCGGCTTCCGCTCGAGCGGCCTGCACCAGCGCCGCTGTGGATTGAGCCAGAATCTCTCCCGCGTGATCGAGCATCGCGTTTTGTGCAGGTGATTGAGGTCCGAATATGCTGGGAATCGGCACGCTTAGCGACGCAAAGGCGGTTTGGGCCGCTGCATCATAGAGGCAAATCCGGCCATCGGGCATGATCCACCACCAAGGTTCGCCGACTTGAAAATGCAGTGAGATCCCGGCATCACGCGCAATAGCAACAAACTCCTTTGCCACGGCCTGCAAATACCCCATGGCACCGGCATGTGCCGGCGACAGAAGCGCAGATGGCGGTTGCCAACCGGTGAGAGCAGGATCACCATTCTCTGCTCGCTGTTTCCAATCGTTCCAGCAATGCGCGTCGAACAGTTCATAGGACAGCGACAGGATGAGTTCGAACCCCATCGCCGCGCATCGCTCCGCCAGATCACGGTGCCAGCGCACGCATGGCTGGTTGATCGCGGCAAACTCCTCGCCCGCCGTTGGCGCTGACAGGCTGACCATCAATGCATTGCCCGTTGGTTCCAGCCGGAAATAACGGCTCATCCCGACATAGTGGTTGATGAATCCGCGATAGCCCAAGGCGCGGATCGAACGCAGAATCCGCTCCGGCGTCTGGTTAAAACTGTCGTCATAGGCGGTCGCCATCGACAGCCCGTGCGGCGGGACCATAGCATCACCAATGTCCAGCATCGCATCCTGCCCTTCGGCGCGAATATCGGACATCTCCACCCAGCCAATGGCCGGGTTGGTCAAAGGCGCAGAGCTTTGATCATAGTCTGGCGCGATCAGCGAAATGAACATCCGGTCAATATCGCCTGCCCAGACCGGATCGGCTTCTTGCGGCAATAAGAATCCGCCATTTAGCTGCTCAAACGGCAAAACTATTTGTGCGTCCTCTGGCGTGCCTTGCGCATAGTTCCACAGCCGAACGAACCAGCTGCGCGGCGCGCCTGTTGCATCCCGGCCTTCGATAGTCAGCGTAGGGCCGTGCACCGCATCAAGCGGCTTGATCCCTTGGGATCGCCAGCGAAAAGACAATGTCAGTCGCCGATAACTGCGGTTGGTGACATATGCCAGCAAAGGATGATCAAGGCTATCGTGCGATTCCCAGATCAATCCGGCCAGCGTATCGCGGTGGTAAAAAACGGCATCAACGCGCAGCGCGTCCGGCGCAATAGTCGTCACCGACGCCATCATTGGGCGAGGGAAATTGACAGTCCAAAAACGCGGATCAAAGCGCTGGATAGTGTCGGTGTGTCGGTTTTGCGGATTGTCCGCCAGCCAAAATGCCATGATGTGCCTTTGCCTCTATGCTTTGGCCAAGCCAGCACGCACGGCGCGTGCGACCTGCGATGCCGACCGTTGCAACGCTTGCGGCGCAGAACCCTGACCGTTGTCGGACACGTTGATGGTC
>JBGSLY010000387.1:0-1698 GCA_041740435.1 Parasphingorhabdus sp. | reverse complement strand
ATGACCGAATTGCGCGAAATTGCGGCGAGTGATGGTCCGAAAGCGGCACAGGCGAAACTTTGGCAGACGCGGCTGGAGCCGTTGGAGGCGGTGATCGTTCGCAATATCAAGGCTTGGCTGCCCAAGCTCGCCTATCCCATCCGGATTGGAACGCATAATCAGTCCGCCTTTGCCTTTGGCCTGTTCCTCGACTGGGCGCGGGTCAGCGGTGACCGCGAATTGGCCTCGATGGTCGCCGACCGCGCGCGCGCCTTTCACCGAATGGATAAGGCCTGTCCGCTCGGCTACGAACCCTCGGGCGAGGATTTTCTCTCCCCTTGCCTGATGGAAGCCGATCTGATGCGCCGGGTGCTGACGCGCGGGGAATATGGTGAATGGTTGACGCAGTTTCTGCCGCAAATCCCGGTTGATGGCAGCGGCGATTGGCTGGCGATTGGCGTGGTCAATGACCCGACCGACGGCAAACTGGTTCATCTCGACGGCCTCAACCTGTCGCGGGCTTGGGCGCTGGAGGGAATCGCCTCGGCATTACCCGTAGGCGACCAACGCATTGCATCCTTGCTCGCGGCGGCAAAAATCCACGGGCAGGCGGGCGAGGCTGCGGTCAGCACACCGCATTATTCGGGCAGCCATTGGCTGGCGAGCTTTGCCACCTATTGGCGCACCAAACGCGGGCTTGGACCCGCCCCGGTAGCGCAAGCCCAATCACCCAATCCATAAACGGTTGGCCGAGCAAAAGCCTGTGCTCCGGCGAAGGCCGGAGCCTTGGATGCTCTATCATCGCGCTCTGGTCAAGGCTCCCGCCTGCGCGGGAGCACGTAGTGGATAAAGCTGCTTACCCCTTAGCCGCCGGTGGCTGCGGCACCGCATTTGCGGTAACCGAATAGCGCGGTGCAGGGCCCGGCTGGATGAAGCCGCCGACATCGACAAAGGTGCCGCGTTCCTTGTTATGCGCATGGTCAGGCGCTTCACCAAGCGACATCACGGGTGCGAAACAAATATCCGTCCCCTCCATAATCGCGCACCATTCGGCTCGGGTCTTGGTCTTGAACAACGCCTCCAGCTTGGCGGTCAGCGCGGGCCATTTCGACTTGTCCATCTGCGGATCAAAATCGCTATCGTTCTCTAACCCTGCCTTTTGCCGCAGCAGCGCGTAAAATTGCGGCTCGATCGAACCGAGTGAGATATACTTGCCATCGGCGGTTTCATAACTGTCATAAAAATGCGCCGCACCGTCGAGCATGTTTACTCCGCGATCATCCTTCCACGCGCCGATATTGTAAAAATCGAACATCATCGCCATCAAGGTAGCGGAGCCATCGGTCATGGCGCAATCGATCACCTGACCCGCCCCGCCGGTTTTGGCATGGAGCAGCGCCGAGACCATGCCGAACGCCAGCATCATACCGCCGCCGCCGAAATCGCCGAACATATTGAGCGGCGGTACCGGTTTTTCCCCCGCCCTGCCCACCGCGTGCAGGCCGCCGGTCAGCGAGATATAGTTGATGTCGTGCCCCGCCGCGTGCGCCAATGGACCGTATTGTCCCCATCCGGTCATCCGGCCATAAACCAGCGCCGGATTGAGCGCGAGCATATCATCCGGTCCCAGCCCCAGCCGCTCCATAACACCGGGACGAAACCCTTCGATCAGGCCATCGGCGCTGGCGATCAGGTCCTTGGCCTGCGCCTGCCCTTCGG
>JBGSLY010000386.1:0-13237 GCA_041740435.1 Parasphingorhabdus sp. | reverse complement strand
TGGACTGGCCATTCGTTCCGAGCTGCTCCGCACCCGCGATTTTCGTGATTTCACTTTGACCCCCATCAAGGGCGGTGCCGGGCGCAACAAGGGCATGGCCTTGTTCCCGCGCAAGATTGACGGACAATATGGGATGATTGGCCGACAGGACGGCATGAACCTGTATCTGCTACGCTCGGATAACCTGGATAAATGGGAAGGCGGCGAGTTGCTGCTGGAGCCCAAATTCCCTTGGGAATTGGTGCAGATCGGCAATTGCGGAGCGCCGATTGAACTGGACGAGGGCTGGCTCGTTTTAACCCACGGCGTCGGTGCCATGCGCAAATATGCTATCGGGGCTGCGCTGCTCGATAAGCACGATCCTTCGCGGGTCATTGGCCGAACTGCTAGCCCGATCCTGTCCGCTGCCGACGAAGACAGAGAGGGATATGTCCCCAATGTCGTCTATACCTGCGGAGCCATTCGTGTTGGCGATGATCTGTTTCTGCCTTATGGCGTCGCCGATTCATCGGTCTGTTTTGCTTTTGTGGCCATTGCCGACATCCTTGCCCAGATGACATAGGAAAAGGGGCGGTGTCTGACCGCCCCTTTTATCGCTTCGTTTTGCAGGGTTTAGAATTTCAGTCGTGCACTCAAAGACAGGGCGTGAAACTCCCGGTCCTTGCCAAACTGTGCGTCATAATCGACCGCCATAGAAAGCGGCCCCGAGCCAGCGATGGTTAGCGCAGCACCAGCGTTGTAATATTCCCCGTGCAATGGGGTCGTGGCGAAGCTGAACGGCGTCCCGATACTGCTATCCTGGAATGATGCGAACAGGTTACGCGATTCATCCATCATGAATTCCTTGTTCCAGCCGCCGCGGATCTGCGGACGGACGACAACGCTGCCAGCATCGAATTTAGTACCGATCCGGCCACCCACATTCAGCCGCAAGCTTTCAGCATTGTTGCGACCCATTTGAAGCGCAGCCGCTGACCCGCTTTCGTTAAACCCTTCCACCTTGATCTTGGCGTAACGGAGTGCGGCGAAAGGTTCGATTTCGAAATTCCCCGCCGAAAAGCTCAAACCGGTGGCGGCACCTGCGGCCCAGACATGCCCTTTGGTCAGGCCTTCTGATACACCCGACAAACCGTTAAACGCATAGCCGCGCCGCAGTTTCCAATCGAGATTGGTGTAGCTACCCCAAGCGTCGATATAAACGGGACCGACGCCAACGGTTCCAAAACCGCCCGCGAACCAGTTGTTGAGATTAGACTGTGCAGAGTTTGCAGATTGCTCCAGATCAACGTCGCTTTGCATATAGCCGCCGAACGCCCCGATGGAAGTTTTGGGGGTAAGCCGGAAGTTTAATCCGCCCATCGTCAAAACATTACCGTTCTTGACACGGGGGCGATCGACAGCGGCATCGTAGCTACCAAAGCGTGCGCCGCCGATAACGAAGGCGCTAACGCGGCCCGTCTCATCGACCGAAGGTTCCGAACCATCCGGACCTTCTGCGTAACCGCGTTGATCGCACATATAGCGCAGAATATTGGTTTCCTGAGCCTCCACTGCGTTGAGGGAAACCTCCGGAACCAGGCTATAGGCTTGCGGCGTCAACTGGACCAAGGCGTCAGCGCGCCACGCAGTCTGCAGCTAACCGGTCTCTAGCATAAATTCCCTGTTCTGCCGGCATTAACAGGGAAATATCCAGTTTCTTGATGGTCGGCTTGACCGCCCGGACGTCTGAAAGCCGCATTATTCCGATAGTTTTAGCGCGTCTCGCTTGGACATTCTCTAAAAAATAACAGGGAATTTATTCTCGAATAACAGGGAATATATTCACCCTGAACAGGGATCGCGCTGAGCGATAGCAGCGTGTCGCGTCGATGGTTCTTTGGAGATTGGAGACTACAGAGGTGTCTTGCAAACACGCTGAAGTCTCGACGGAGTATTCTGCGGGCGTCTTGGCATCGCCATCGGCAAATTGCGGCAGGCCGTGTATTTCCAGCGATGATGTTCTATATTTTGTCCTTTTAATATCATGCTTTGTTCCTACATTGAGGGTGGGCAAAATTATGGAAACGGGGGCATCATGACTAAGGCACCTGCACAATTGGTGGAGCGCGACATTTCATCGCTCCGCCCCTATGCGCGGAATGCGCGCGTGCATTCCAAGAAGCAAATCAAGCAGATCGCAGCATCAATCGAACGCTTCGGCTTTACCAATCCGGTGCTGGTATCAGATAGCGGCGATATTATTGCCGGACATGGACGGGTTGAGGCAGCCAAGTTGCTTGGCTTGCGCAAAGTTCCGACCTTGGCGCTATCCCATCTGTCTGAGGCCGAGCGGCGGGCATATGTGCTCGCCGATAACAAGCTTGCGCTCAATGCCGGCTGGGACAAGGAGATGCTCGCGATAGAGCTTCAGGGCCTGATCGAATTGGATTTCGACGTGGAACTGACCGGGTTTAGCTTGGCAGAAGTCGACATTGTGCTGGATGAGGCTAGAGACAGTGATCCGGAGGGCTCGGATGCACCTGAAGATCATGTGCCCGAGCTATCCGGCCACCCAGTCAGCAGGATGGGGGACATTTGGCTGCTAGGACGTCATCGCCTACAGTGCGGAGACGCGCGCCGAACAGAAGACCTGGCGTTGCTGATGCAGAATGAGCGCGCTGACATGGTGTTCACCGATCCACCCTATAAGGTAAAAAAAGACGGCAATGTCTGCGGCCTCGGGTCGGTCAAGCATCGAGAATTTGCGATGGCGACCGGTGAGATGAGCGAAGAACAGTTTATCAGCTTCCTTGGCCAAACGCTCGGCAATATGGGCCGCGTCATGCGCGATGGTGCTATTGCATTTGTGTGTATGGACTGGCGCCATATGAGTGAGTTGCTGTTGGCAGGTCGCGCTGCGTTTACCGAGTTGAAGAACCTTGTCGTGTGGAACAAAACTAACGGCAGAATGGGTGCCTTCTACCGCTCAAAGCATGAACTGATCTTTGTGTTCAAGCAAGGCAGCGCCGAGCACACGAACAGCTTTGGCCTTGGCGAAACTGGCCGCTATCGCACCAATGTCTGGGACTATGCCGGAATCAACAGCATTGGCGCGGGCCGGGATAGTGAGCTTGCCATGCACCCGACAGTCAAGCCGGTTGCGTTGATCGCCGATGCAATCCGCGACTGCTCGCGGCGCGGAGAGATTATTCTCGATGCATTTGGGGGGTCGGGCTCAACCCTGATCGCCGCCGAGAAGACCGGACGCATCGCTCGCCTTATCGAATATGATCCCATCTATTGCGACACCATCGTGCGCCGGTGGGAGCAGCTTACCGGCAAGCGCGCAACGTTGGCCTCTGACGGCAAAACCTTCGAGGATATTGCCGATGCCAGGCTAAGGCATCTGGAGGTTGCGGAATGAGCGATGGTAACAGCAGGGAGCCATACCCTGTGGGATATGGCAAGCCGCCAACAGACCATCGGTTTCAGAAAGGTAAATCGGGCAACCCTAGCGGTCGGCCGCGCAAGTCACGCGCCATCCGTGCTCCCTCAAGCCGGTTGCTCGGCAGCGACGAGCCGACAACTGCGCTAATCTTGGAAGAGGCTTACCGCACAGTGCGCGTTCGCGAGGGTGACCGGGTCATCGATATGCCGGTAAATCAGGCTATTCTGCGCGCGATGCAGCAGAATGCACTGAAGGGTAACCGCCTTGCCCAGCGTGACTTCACAATGCTTTTGCGTTCGATCGAGCGTGACCAGAAGCTGGTCCAGCTTGAATATTTTATGACGTTAAGCACCTATAAGGATGACGCGAACCGAGAGATCGCGCGCTGCGCAAAGCTCGGCATTGATCCGCCCGAGATGGTGCCGCATCCGGATGACATCATCCTTGATCCCAATCGGGGGACCGCCGAAATCCATGGGCCCTTCTCACCTGAGGAGAAGAAAAATTTGGACCTCCTCATTGCACGCCGCGCCGAAGCCGCGAACGAGGTAGAGTATGCCGCTCGCCGTCACCGGATGGTCCGCAATCCGCGGATGAAAGGCATCCTGTTGGATGATTGGCTTCATGAACAGCGGATATTCGACATCATAAACGATAGCTTGCCGGCGCGGTATCAGACAACCCTATCCAATCGCAGCGATGCAGATGGCGCCACACAGCCCGGCCAATATGCCAATGGCAGGCGTCCAAGGCGGCTGAAACAGACAAAGGCGCGTTAAAGATATTTTTATTTTGCATCGGGCAATTTGCAGCTTAGGGTAAGTCTCCATCTCTTATTCGCCGGAATAGTGCATCACCGATAGACTGTGCATATCTGCGTTCATAAGCATTATAGGATTGGCCGATGCCCAGTGGCTTGGTGCTTTAGAGCTGTGCGGCACACAGGCGCATTCGAAATTGACGGATATCCCCGGTAGCTCCCCGCCGTTCCCGCGCGAACGGAAAATGCGGTCCAACCAGTTCCTATTCTTCTTCCCGTAAATCTCCTGGGTCCATGACTACCCCCCCAGAAAGCTATCTTCGATCAAAAATTGACTCGAAGCTTATCACATGCCGATCAGGGTAGAGACTGCGCAATCATGCGGATTTGATCAGCAATGTTTTCGGGTGAGAGAATATAGTCGATACACCCGGTGTCGATGGCGCTTTCGGGCATGTCCGGGGCACCTGCTGTGTCGGGTTTTTGCGCTATGGTTATACCCCCAATCTCCCGGATGCCGCAAAGCGCCGCTGCACCGTCCCCGTCATAGCCAGACACGATCACCGCGATAATCTGGCCATCCCAGTTTTGAATCAGCGAGCGCAGAAATACCGTAATGACGTCGGGCCAACCTCGAGGCTTTGAAATCGGTTCGAGCCGGAATTCTCCATCTTGAACAAGAAGGTCGCGCTGCGAAGGAATGATGAATACGTGATTTGGCGTTATGTTGAGGCCTTCGGCGATCAGTTCGACAGGCATTGCGGTGTGTCGCGGCAAGATTTCGTGAAGCAGGGTCGCCACGGTTCGGAGATGATTAACAATAACAATAGCGACATCCAGATCGGCCGGCAGATTCCTGAGCAAGCGGATATAGGCGTCAAGTCCGCCTGCTGACCCACCCACGCACACGATTGGAAAATTTTTGGTCAGCCGCTTTGCTGTCATCTCAAAGTTTCACCTATCCAAAGTGGTGCAGCGCTTTGCACAATCCGCAGGATTTACAACCGCCCCATCAGCAGCAGGACGACAACAACGATAAGGATGGCGCCGATAACGCCAATTCCGCCATGCCCGAAACCATATCCATAGCCGCCAAAACGTCCGCTAAATCCGCCGAGCAGAAAGATCACAAGAAGGATGATGAGAATAAGGCCGACTGACATGGAACATCTCCTGTTTTGGCGAGCGACAGACTCGCCTTGTTTGTTTAACCGCGCTCAGGCACGATTGTTCCTATTGGAAACGATATGGGGAGCGCCGTCGCACTATGTGCAGCGGCGATGTGTTCCCACTGCCGAACATTACCGAACATTAGCCGTGCAGCGTCGTTCTTAGCCATGAGTGGCCGGCTACGGTAGCATTTGGGTGCGCCTAAAATTGACCAAGCAGCCTTGACAAGCCGCGCTTTTTTAGGAGCGGGATAGCGGGATTCTGAGCATGCTTCCATCCACCGGGACAACGATAGTGCTTGCCGGAACTTCGTCCGACGACCAGCGCCGCAATGTCGAGATTGGCAATTCTCGCGCAAAATAGCGGCAAGTCCTTCGAGACGTCCGTGAAGCGTTCGGGACCGTTTGCGCGGCGTTGGGGCACAGTCCGGAGTATGTAGGACATGCAAATATGGGCATGGGTATTTCCGATTTCGACGGTTAGTTCGTCGGCTGCAATCCGGTCGTCGCTCATTGGTTATGAAGACGCAGAACTGAAAGATACCTTGCTTGCCAATTTTTTTACATCCCGAAAATATGGAAACCAATACTAGCCTGTTCGGCCCACTCCTCGCGCGTGAAGACGGAACCAATACCGACCCGAACGGTTATGCCGTCATAGTCCTCTGGAGACGTGAAATGAACCCCATAACCTACCTAGTCCGACGCGGCACTGTGCGTTGGTAGTGGAAATTCCTTTGTATAGATTGCGTAAAATGGCCTCGCCGGAAAGTCGGTTGCGAATCTTAAGCGAGGCATTTGGAGATTGTGATGCTCCTTCACCTTAATCCGTCCGACGCACCGCTTGCACAAGCTTTCCAGAAATTTGTTCGCGGCACGGAGTTTCCGTGTGTCGGGGCGAAATCAGCTTGTGCCAATCACCGCCTGTTTTTTTTCAACGCTCAGGATATCCGGTCGGCTCGGGATGATCTTCGCATTCATCGCTCGCTTGCCCGTTTTGTTCGGCTTTACCGGCAGAATGTGGGTGATCTTTGGAGTTTCGCCATATTGTTCCATCATCTTGACGCGATGAGCGAAGCTGATTTTGAGGGCAGCCTTTGGGCGCGGCTCCAATCGCTTGCCGATACGGACGAAGGGTTGGGCTATACAAAACACGCCAGGAAGCAAGGCAGGACGTGTTCGATTACATCGAAATGTTCTATAACCCGGTGCGCAAGCATGTCAGAAACGGGATGCTGTCGCCCGTCGAGTTCGAACGACAGCAGGCAATGAGACAGCAAGGCGTCTAGAAAACTAGGGGCTATTCACGGAATGGCTCGAAGATGCTCTCGAATGGTCGCCGGGCAACTATTATGTTCAAGTGTCGACAACGGAATTTCCGCGCGGCGCGATCCGTGGACAATTGACCCGCTAGCTAAAAGCGAAATCCCTCTCGGCTGCGGTCTGCAATTATGTCAGACCGCAGCACGGGGAAACTTCCAATCCGATCGAATCCCGACTGTTAGTCCGAAGACGACGGAACCTGTGCCATTGCTCGGGTAATGGCCATTTCCAGTTCGGTTTCATTGAAAGGCTTTTCTAGGACGATAGCGTCCGGCTTTATCAGCCGAACCTTCATCGCGTCCCCGGTTGTAAAAAGATGCGGCACAAAGCGGGAAGCTAAAATTGTATCCACTGCCGAAAGGCCGTTTCCGGATGCCAAACCGGCGTCTACGATCAGGAGATCCGGCAAATATTCAGCAGCGAGCGCAATCGCTGCCCGCTCGGTCGCTACAACCCCGATGACCTTATGCCCCATTCCTGCAAGCACTTCGGACAGCAGCATCCCGATAATGGCTTCATCTTCGATAACAAGGATGGACAGTTCCGACATTCATTTACCCTTTGACGGCTCGACTTTCAGCGGCGCGAAATGCGATTCGACAAAATACAGCTGCTGATCAATGCCGCGCGAAATTTCGGTAAACAGGTCAGCGGTGGTGGGGTCATCAATTTCGGTCGATTTGGCGATAGCCTCGATAATCGACCCGCCAAAGGCCGCCAGTGCGCCGGAAACCGCAAACAAATGCTTCGCTTCGTCGGCGACGCCCAGTGGATAGGGGATAAGGAAGGAGTGTTTGGCCGCAACCTGAATGGTACCATCGGCGCTGCCACCCAGTCCGGCGGCCCGCTCAGCCAGCATATCTGAAAAATTCTCGACCTCCACAGATACCCGATCAAACAGCTCATGGATCGCAATAAAGCCGGGGCCGCGCACATTCCAATGCGCCTGCTTTACCTGAGCGTGGAGATCGATTGCGGCTGCAAGATGCGTGTTCAGAAGTTTTACCGACTGGATCCGGATTTTCTCGGCCAGGGTGTTGTGGGTCTTTTGCATAATGTAACTCCGGTTGACAATGGCTACCCTGCTTGGTGCAGCACGGCTTGCTTTCGAAGGGGAAACAACGGCGCGCGTCGATGGTTCCATAGGTCTGCGCAATTGACTTGTGCCAACAAAGCGCCCCTACTCAGGCTAATCCCATACTGCGGCGCGGGAACAAGCATCTTGCCCAAAAGTTTTAGCTCTGCAGAAACCGGATTGGAAAGATTACAGACTATGGCAGGCAAGCGAACCAAGCCAGAACATTCGCAGCCTCGGCCGACCTTACCCGATTTTTTGATCGTCGCTATCGGGGCATCTGCAGGCGGCTTGGACGCTTGCACGAAACTGATTAGCTCCCTGCCCCCTTCAACGGGGATGGCATTCATTCTGATCCAGCATCTGGATCCGCATCATAAGAGCATGATGGTCGATTTGCTTGCAGGACACACGTCGATGACAGTCGAGCAGGCCACTGAGGGTGCGGGCCTGGCTCCCGACCATCTCTATATCATTCCGCCCGGCAGCTTTTTGTCGGTCGTTTCGGGGCGGTTGCACCTTTCAAAACCCAATGCGCGGCGCGGGGCTCGGTTGCCCTATGATTTTCTGCTGCATTCACTGGCGACAGACTGTCCCGGACGAACAATCGGCGTGATCCTGTCGGGCACCGGCGCAGATGGATCATCGGGATTAAAGGCCCTCCATGACGCTGGTGGTTATGTGATCGCCCAAGACCCCGAGGAAGCGGAATATGGCGGAATGCCGAGCGCCGCCGTTGCGGCAGGTGCGGTCGATGCCATCAAGCCGGTTGGCGAAATTGCTGTCGCGATTTTGGATCGTCACGGTCTCGCTTCCAAACATGCTTCCAAAGCCAAGCTATCGGCGTCGCAAAACACGTCCTACCTGAAGGACATCATCGCACTTCTGCGCACTTCAACGCAGCATGATTTCACGCTCTATAAAACTGGAACGTTGCAACGTCGGATTGAGCGGCGGATGGGTCTTGCTGCCATCAAAGCCATGCCGGACTATCTCGTAAGGTTGCGCGACGACCCGACCGAGCTGGAATTGCTTGCCAAAGACTTGCTGATAAATGTCACCAGCTTTTTCCGGGATGCCGCCGTTTTCGACCTGCTGGCGGCAAAGACGATCCCTGGCATGGTTCGCGATCATCCGGTTGACCTGCCGCTGCGGATATGGATTGCAGGATGCAGCACGGGTGAAGAGGCCTATTCGCTAGCGATGCTGTTTCGCGAAGAAATCATTGCGTCAAAGCGCGACATTAAATTGCAAATCTTCGCATCGGACGCCGATAGCGACGCCGTTGCGGTGGCGCGCGACGGTGTTTACGCCGAGGCAATTGCTTCGGTCACCAGCGCCGAACGGCTCGCCCGGTTTTTTGTGAAAGAGGACCAGGTGTACCGGGTGTCTCCCGAACTGCATGCGGCGGTTGTATTCACCGTACAGGACGTGTTGGCCGACCCTCCATTTTCCCGGCTCGATATGGTTTCATGCCGCAATCTGCTGATTTATCTGGAGCCAGAAGCGCAGGCCAAGGTGATAGCGCTGTTCCATTTCGCCCTGCGTCCTGGCGGCATTTTGTTGCTGGGGAATGCCGAAACTATCGGTGGCAATACCAGCCAGTTCAAAAGCATAGCCAAAGCGGAGCGGCTTTACCGGCAAATAGGCCGGAGCAAACCAAGTGATATTGGGTTCCAGCTTGGCTTTGGCGAGTCAGCACCAAGCGCAGGGAGCAATACGTCCGGACAAATAGCCCAACAGAACAAACTTTCCGATTTGGTACAGCGATTGGTTTTGGAAGCGCACTGCCCGGCGGCGGTGCTGATCAATCGGAAACACGATTTGCTGTATTCTACGGGACCAACGGAACGCTATCTGCGCGTCGCACCGGGTCATCCCAGTCATGATATTCTCGCGATGGCACCGCAGCCTTTCAGGACAAAATTGCGCTCGGCAATTCATCAGTGCGTTCAATCGGGCGAGCCCATCATCGTTTCTGGCGGACGCAGCGAGCATGGCGGCCTACAAGCGGCCTTCGATATTCACGTAAAACCGGTTGTCGGCGAAGGCGAGACATTGTTTCTGGTCTGCTTCGTCGAAGTTCCGGTTGCAAAGGCACGAAAGACCGCCGTGACTTCGCCTAAAGCGGCGGTGCGAATTGCCGAACTGGAGCATGAACTGGAGACCACGCGCATCGAGTTGCAGGGGGCCATTCACAACCTTGAAATTTCGGGCGAGGAGCAGCGCGCCGTTAACGAAGAAGCTCTGTCGGTAAACGAGGAGTTTCAGTCGACCAACGAGGAGTTGCTGACATCCAAAGAAGAACTGCAATCGCTCAACGAAGAACTGACGGCCGTGAATAGCCAATTGCAGGAAACGCTCGACCGGCAGCGGGTCACTTCCAATGATCTGCAAAATATCCTGTACAGCACCGATGTCGCGACGCTGTTCCTCGACGCAAATCTCAACATCCGCTTCTTTACGCCGCCAACGACCGCACTTTTTAATCTGATTGCTACCGACATTGGCCGCCCACTGAACGATCTGAAGTCGCTATCGTCAGACGATACACTCTATGACGATGCCCATGCGGTGCTTGAAAAGCTTGAGAGCATCGACCGGGAAATAGAGACCACACCCGGCATTTTCTTTTCCCGGAGCATTCTTCCCTATCTTACCGATGATGGCAAAGTGGAAGGGGTCGTGATTACCTTCACCGATATCAGCGAGCGCAAGCAAATCAAGCAGGCGCTAGAAGACGCGATGCAGCAGGCGGAGCGCGCCAATATCGCCAAATCCCGCTTCCTCGCCGCCGCCAGCCATGATCTGCGTCAACCCCTGCAAACGCTGGTGCTAATCCAGGGGCTGCTTGCCAAATCCGTAAAGGAGCCAAAAGCGCAGCAATTGGTCAAGCGGGTCGACGATACGCTGGGCGCCATGTCCGGAATGCTCAACACCTTGCTGGATATTAATCAGATCGAGGCCGGCACTGTGCGGGCGAAAATTTCGAACTTTCCGGTCGGCCCGCTGCTGGAAAGATTGCGCGATGAATTCGCCTATCATGCCGAAGCCAAAAATCTGTCCCTGCGCCTTGTTCCGTGCGGATCGACGATTGCCAGCGACCCGCGTTTAATGGAACAAATTTTGCGCAATTTAATCTCCAACGCGATCAAATATACCGAAAATGGCAAGGTCCTGATCGGATGCCGCCGTCACCAGGATCATCTCACTATCGAGGTTTGGGATAGCGGCGTCGGCATCAGCAGTTCCGATCTCCCGGCCATTTTTGACGAGTATCACCAAGTGGATAATGCCGCGAGAGAGCGCAGCCGCGGCCTTGGTTTGGGGCTATCCATCGTGAAACGCCTCGGGGATTTGCTCGGCCATAGCGTTCATGTCCGGTCCATTCCCAAAAAGGGCTCGGTTTTCGCGGTGCATGCTAAGGTGCTTCCTATGCGCACCAGTGTCGATGTCGCTTCGCCGCAGAATGCCAAAACTGTTGCCGTCCGAAAAGGTCGCATCCTTATTATCGAGGACGATCCCGAAGTGCGTGAGCTGTTGGAGATAATGCTAAAGGAAGAGGGCCATGAGGTTCAATGGGCCCAAGACGGCCCTACGGCAGTGCAGCTTGTCAAAAAGGCCAGCAAAAAGCCGGATTTGATCTTATCCGATTACAATCTGCCCGGAGGATTGAACGGTGTCGAAGTGACCGCAAAATTGCGCGAGCTGGCCGGCTATGCGGTGCCCGTCATCATTCTGACGGGTGATATATCGACACTCGCGTTGCGCAATATTGCCGGTCACGATTGTGAACAACTGAACAAACCTGTCAAAACAAAGATCCTTATTCGCACCATCAGGCGGATGCTAAGCGATTCCTCAACGGGTTGAAAAACAATGGCAGTGGAAGTTGTCAACCATATGCGGACCGCAGGATCGCAAATATCTTCGGGAACAATTCGCGCTCAGCAGGGTTTAGGTGGAAAGAAGCGCGCATTCGCCCGTTTCAGGAGCCTTTTATCATGCGCAAATCCCCCCTCGTCGTTGGCATAGCCGCCATATCGATGATACCGTCCATCGCGTTCGCACAGCAAAGCTGTGAACGTCAGCGTTCCACGCGTGTTGTTGCCACAGTTGGCGGCGGCGCTGCTGGCGGTTTGGCGGGCAATGTCATCGCCGGTCAGGGCGATAAATTGCTCGGCACGGTGATCGGTGCTGTGCTTGGCGCTGTTGTGGGTAACCAAATAGCGAAGCCCGATGGCGATTGCTCACGCGCATTTGGTTATTATGATCAGAACAATCGCTGGCATGCGACCGGCATCGACCGCACCCAAACGACCGGTTATTATGACCGAGACGGTGAGTGGATCAACGGCGCGCCGAACGGCTATTACGACGACAATAATCGCTGGGTGCAAAGCACCGGCTCACAGGACGACAATGGTTATTATGGGCAGCAGGGCCATTGGGTTCCCGCTTCTGCCAACGGCTATTATGACCGCGACGAACGATGGATCGAAGGATCATCAGCCGGCTATTATGATCAAAACGGGCGCTGGAATGCGGGTAATGCGACCGGTCATTATGATGACCGTGGACGCTGGATGCCGGGCATGGCCAATGGTCACACCGACACCAATGGCAATTGGGTCGGTAACGCGCCAAGCGGCTATTATGGCACCGATGGCCGTTGGAATGCTGGCAATTCCTCCGGTTATTACAACACGCGCGGACGCTGGATTTCCACCCGATCAAACCAAAATACTCAGGTCACACCAGCACGGCGCATCGATGCCTATGGCCGGTACGACAATCAAGGGCGCTGGCACGTCGGGTCCGCGGACCGCAACACCGCACGAGGCTATTACGACCGCAATGATCGTTGGATCGAAGGTCTTCCGAACGGGCATTATGACAACCAGGGCCGCTGGATTGTTTCGAACACCACCACTGCCGCCGCCGGATATTACAATGCACAGGGGCATTGGATTCCCGCCTCCGCCGACGGCTATTATAACAGCGACGGTCAATGGACAGCTGGCACTGCAAGTGGGCATTATGACAACCGGGGCCGCTGGGTCACTGGTCCGACAATGGGTCATTACGACAGCAAAGGCAAATGGATGGTGGGCGCAGCAAGCGGCCACTATGACAGCGCCGGTGTCTGGATGACCAGTGACCAACCCGGCTATTACGACAATCGTGGCCGTTGGCATGCCGGCGCTGTATCGGGCTATTATGATGGTCAAGGTCGCTGGATCGCACGGCCAACAAGCACCTACGGATCGGGCGCGGGAATGCCCCGCGAAATTCGGGCGCGCGAAGCATGGCTGGAACGCTATATTCGCTCGGCGGCCAGTGACGGTACGATGGACCGTAACGATGCCAGTCGGATGATGCGGGAATTGACCAATATCCGCAGCAGCGAGCGACGGATGAACCGCAGCCGCGACGGCCAGCTTTCAGCCCGCGACGAGGCGGCAATTAACGTCCGTTTGGAC
>JBGSLY010000385.1:0-2560 GCA_041740435.1 Parasphingorhabdus sp. | reverse complement strand
CGGGGACTCCCGCCGCCAGCGGCCACCGCGGCAATCCGGCCGAGCCCGGCATCGGTCCAGGTGACAAAGACAATCCGGCTGCCGTCGCGCGACCAGCTGGGGAACAGCTCCAGCCCGGCGGCGGAATTGGTCAGCCGCTTGGCCGTGCCGCCCGCCGCTGGCTTGAGCCATAGCTTGCCCAAAGTTTCATAGACCACCGTGCGCCCATCGGGTGACAGCGCGGCAAAGCGCGGCATGCTGGTTTGCACTATATCGGGCGATACTGCGATCACCGGATGCGGGGCTTTGGCCACCCCGCGATCATCGCTGACCCGAAACGGGATCATCGTGCTGGCCCCGCCGTTCGCGCCGACTCGGTGCAATTTACCCCCGGCCCAGAAGACAATCGCGCCGCTGTCCGGGGTCCAGGCCATATTGGGATAGACCCCGGTCACCGCCCATGTTTCCTGTACGTCCTGATCGAGCGTATCATGGATTTTGCGCTCCGCCCCCGATGTCAGGTCCTTGACAAACAGTTTCGACTTGCCGTTTTCGCGCCGGACAAAGGCGATCTGGCGGCCATCGGGCGACGGCGTTGGCCGGACCGCCCCGCCCAGCCCGGCGACCGCCGTGCTCGTCTCTCCGCTTTCCAGATCATAGCGTTCAATGGCAAACAGCGCCTGATTGCTGTCCTGCGCATATTGGAAGATCGGGCCGGGGGAGACATTGCGGGTAAAATAGACCGATTTGCCATCGGGCGCGAAAACGGGTTCGCCCAGTTCTTTCTGATGCTTTTCATTGGGCTTTTCCACCAGCTTCACCCCCTTGCCGCCCGACACGTGATAGAGCCAGACTTCGCCGGTGCCGAGCGAACGGCCGGTGGTGAAATGCTTTTTCGCGGCAATAAACTGCCCGTCGGGGCTCCAGCTCGGTTGATTGAGCAGGCGGAATTTCTCTGCCGTAACCGCACGCTTGTCCGATCCATCGGCGTTCATTACCCAGATATTGTCGCCGCCGCCCCGGTCGGAGGTAAAGGCGATCCGCCGACCATCGGGGGAAAAGCGCGGCTGTACCTCCCACGCCAGCCCTTCGGTAATCCGCGTCGGCGTCCCGCCCGCAATCGGCATGGTGTAAATGTCACCCAGCAAGGTAAAGACGATGGTCCGGCCATCGGGGCTGACATCCACATCCATCCAGCTGCCTTGGTCGGTGTCGATGCTGACCGGCGAAATCTCCGCCCCCGGCGGCGCATTAACATCCCATTTCGGCGCCTTGTCCGCCGCTTCCTCGGCAAAAGCCGCGATGGGGAAAGCGGCGGTGGATGCCAACAGCATGGCGGTGATAATCGGTCTGGATGCAAATGTCATAGTAGCCCCCTGAAATTCTCTCCCGACCGTTCTAATCAAATCATCGGGACGGTCACGCGGAATTTGGCTGGCGGACCCCGATAATCGGCGTGGTCAAAGCCATAATCGTCCAACGACGGTGCATGACGGCCCGCCCGCGCAAAATATCATTACCGCCCAGACCAAAAATCTCGTCATCGCCGTCGGAGCCGAACAGCGCGTCAAAGAAACCATCGCGCTCCGGGCTTGACCCGGAGCCTAGTGGTCCGATTCCGACATTTGCTACCCCTTTTTGCTAAACCCGGAGCAAATGTCGGAATCTTAAGGACCGCTAGGTAACTCATGATTCTAGTGGAGCTTTTGAATTTGACATTTGATCTCCACCTTTCGGCAAGCGGGACTCAAATGTCAAATTCGCTCCACTAGGACGGGAAGCGCAGCACATGGGGCCAAGGCTCCCGCCTGCGCGGGAGAACGGGGTGGGAAACGCGGCGCATGCCTTGGTTCGATCAACCCTGTCCTACAATAGCAGCGATTGGTTATGATCGCCTTTTGCTATTGCGGGAAGGAAGGAGAAATGGGCGCTATTGCGGCTTGGCCAAAATGGCGCGATTGGGTGTGAACTTGGGCGGGTTTCTGCCGTTTTTTTTAGGCTTGATCTGGCTACGGCACCGTTACCCGGTAATCGACCGATGCCCGCCAGCTTTCGCCCGGCCCCAAGTCGCGCGGGCCTTCATCCGTGTGGGCACTGTTGATCGCGTCGGTCCTGTGGCTGACGGGTTCGATGCAGAAATAGTCCGCCTCCGCCGGAGTATAGATATGCGTGTGCGGCAGGTCGGCGGTGGGGGTGATGGTTAGGCGGTGACTGGGGCTGGCTTGATGGCTCCAATCGATCACCAGATCGCCATCCCGACCAGTGAACAGCGTATCGACCGGCGGATCGCTGGCCAGGTCAAGCCCGCCCGGCGTGCCCAGCCATTCGAGCGGCAGGCCGTCGTCGCTGACCCGCCAATGACCGGTGAAGCGGGTGCGTAGCTGTGCCCCGCACTTGGGAAAATAGGGGTGCAGCCCCAATCCGGCGGGCATCGGCCGGTCGGACAGGTTGGTCAGGCGGAGGCTGTGGTGGAACCCTTGGTCGTGCAGCGATAGGCCTTGCTCGGCATGAAACGACCACGGCCATTCGCCCATCGGGTGGGAATAGGCCATCGTCACGCACGCGCCGTCCTGCGCGGTGA
>JBGSLY010000384.1:0-2347 GCA_041740435.1 Parasphingorhabdus sp. | reverse complement strand
CTATGGCCGTCGCCGGTTCTGCCGTGATGATACCAACGGTAAAAACCGATCCGCGTTGGACAGCCTTTGCGTCCTATTTGCGGTCTGTGCCTCTGCTTCTCGGATTCTTACAGTTGTTGATGTTTAGCAGCTATGTCGATTTTACGCCGTTTGCTTGGGCACTGTTTGCCGCATTGTCGCTCGTTTCCGTGGTGCTGGCATGGCGAGACAGCGCGATTAAGCCGATCCTGATTGGGGCGGCGGGCATCATATTATTGCTGTCGGGAATGGCGTTCCAGTCTCGGCCCGAGGATTGGTCTTTGCTTTGGCCAATGCTGGGATTAGGCGTGATTTTTGTACTCCCCGGCCATGTGGCGGCCAAGCGCGATGAAGATGGGCTGATCTGGTTTCTCGTTGCATTGATTGTGCCTGCCTCGTTGATGACGATTGTGGGTCTCGTGGCCGATCTGTCTATCAGCCCTTGGCAATGGGCGCTGGTCAACTTTGCTTTGGGCGGGGCTGCGGGTAGCCTGGCGTGGCGCTTTCGTACGGAAGCGCCAAGAGAATTCGGTTTGCAACTCTCCACCTTGGGTGCCGGCTTGCACGTGATGTTGGGCCTGCTTCTGCTGCTACCTACCACATGGGGCACGGCGGCAGTTGCACTGATTTGGCTAGCCATCTTGTGCTGGGGCGAATATCTCAGCAAGCCCGTTCTGACCCGGGTCGCTGCGGTGTTTCTCGCGATTGTGGCATTTTTCATGTTGATGGCGGGCGAGGGATTTTACGGAATCCTAGTGCATGCATTGGTCGGGGAGGTTCTGCATTTTGCGTTGTTGCCGACCCCAAGTATTTGGTTGATCGAACTTCTGGTTCCCGCACTAGTTCTTGTGGCGGGATTGATATGGATACCCATTTTGCGTCCGTCGCGGTCCTTGCAAACCGCGATCGGTCTCTCCGCCATTGCCATTTTAAGCTGTATCTACGCAGTGCTAAAAACGCCGCTTGCGATAGATAGCCTGGGTCAATTTACCCAATATGGTTTTGCCGAACGGATGGGAATCACCTTGTTATGTGCAGCCGCCGGATTGCTGCTGATGCAACGGACATGGCCGAACAAGTGGTTGGCCGCGGCACGACAGGCAGCTTTGCTGCTAGCCGGCATCGCGGTCTTTCGTTTCGTTTGGTTCGACGGGCTGCTTCTCAATCCTTTATGGGTGGAACAGCGCGTAGGCCCTGCACCGGTCGCCAATTTGGCGGTGATGCTGACTGCTGCCATGGCGTTTTGGTTTTGGGCATTCGGGAAGAACCGAGTGGTATCAGAACTCTGGCCGCGCTTGGCTAAGGGGATGTACTTCAGCGCCTTATTCACCACAATATTGACGGTATTGGTCGCCGTGCGCCAATTAATCCACGGCAGTAATCTGTCCGGTGGTCCGGTAGATACGGGCGAAAATACTCTCTATTCCGCCGCCATGCTGGGCCTTTCCTTAATCTGGCTTGGGATCGGTTTGAGGCGCAATATGGCGACACTTCGACTGACGGGCTTGGCCTTACTCACCCTAACGACATTAAAGGTCTTTTTGCTGGATGCGGCGCAACTGGACGGCATTCTGCGCATTTTGTCGTTTCTGGCGCTCGGCTTTGCCCTGATCGGCATTGGCTGGTTCTATGGCAAGATGCAGCGCGCCAGTATCGAATAGTGATGCTGCACCGCACAAATATCTTGTGCCACAGGTAATTTCTGTCCTAAGTCAATGACATGAGTATCAACGCAATCCTGCTTGAGGCCGTGGCGCTGACCAAATATGTGGAGGCCGATTATAACGGCGTGCGCATAAAAATTGCCCCCCATGTTCTCTACACTAAACACGAGTCGATTTATGTCGATGCCTTGACGTTCCTTCGCGATGGCCAGCCACCCAAGGAGATCAAGTTGGGCAGTTTCAACTTGGCGGGCTTAAAAAATGCCGCAGTAATCGAGGAACATTTCGAAATATGGCCGCTGTTTGAGCCTGAGACTGAGCGTTATGTCGGCAATACGCTACTGGCGGTCGAGCGTAGCTGATTATTGACCGTGTTTCCGGCTTAGCTCCTTCATCGCGTCGGATAAGCCTTCCAATGTGAGCGGATACATTCGCTCGTTCATCAGCTCCCGAATCACCTTGGTCGACTGCGAATAGCCCCATTGCTTCTCTGGCACGGGGTTAAGCCATGCCGCCGCCGGATAGGTGTTGGTCATCCGCTGCATCCAGGTATAGCCCGCTTCCTCGTTGAAATGTTCGACCGAGCCGCCGGGATGGGTAATCTCATAGGGACTCATCGCTGCATCACCGACAAAGATCACCTTATAATCATGGCCATATTTGTG
>JBGSLY010000383.1:0-17968 GCA_041740435.1 Parasphingorhabdus sp. | reverse complement strand
CTGTGAAGGCCAGCCGACTGGTGCAGGTAACCTATGAATGCTTGATGCTGGGCATAGCGCAGGCCAAACCGGGCAATCACATGGGCGATGTTGCGCACGCCATCCAGACCCATGCCGAGGCACACCGCTATAGCGTCGTGCGTGATTTCTGCGGGCATGGCCTTGGTCAGATGTTCCACGACGCACCCGAAGTGGTGCATGCCGGACGCCCCGGCACCGGACCTGAGCTGCGCCCCGGCATGTTTTTCACCATCGAACCGATGATCAATATCGGCAAGCTGGCCGTGAAAGTGTTGGAAGATGGCTGGACAGCCGTGACCCGCGACCGGTCACTGACCGCGCAGTTTGAGCACAGTATCGGCATCACCGAAACCGGCTGCGAAATCTTTACCGAAAGCCCGACGGGCCTGCATTGTCCGCCCTTTGGTAGGTAAAATTTAACCGCGCGCATAAATTATTTGCATTCGCTCTCCGCTTGCGGCTTACTCCCGACCAATAGGGATTTGGGGAGAGTGAACGTGAAGCGATTTTTACCGGCTTTATTGCTGTCCGCACTGGTGTTGACCAGCTGTGACGACAAGCCAGCGAGCGGAACCGCGAATGGTGCGGCGGCCAAGGTTGATGCCGCCTATCTGACCACCGGCGGGGACGGCAGTGATTGGGCCGCGATTGGCTTCAATTACAAGGAACAACGCTACAGCCCACTCGACCAAATCAACGAAAGCAATGTTGCCACATTAGGCCTTGCCTGGTTCGCGGACCTGCCCGACGCGCGCGGACAGGAAGCCACGCCGGTCGTGGTCGATGGCAAAATGTATATCTCGACCGCATGGTCCAAAGTGATGGCTTATGATGCCAAAACCGGCAAACAGCTCTGGGCCTTTGACCCCAAAGTGGCAGGCGAAAAAGCGGTTGAAGCCTGCTGCGACGTGGTCAATCGCGGGGTCGCGGTGTGGAAAGGCAAGCTTTTTGTCGGGACCATCGATGGGCGGCTGATCGCGCTCGATGCCACCACCGGTGAACAACTGTGGAGCACCCAGACCACCGACAATAGCAAACCCTATACCATCACCGGCGCGCCGCGCGTGGTGAAGGACATGGTGATCATCGGCAATGGCGGCGCGGAATTTGGCGTGCGCGGCTATATCACCGCCTATGGTGTCGAGGATGGGGAGAAGAAATGGCGGTTTTACACCGTTCCCAATCCCGAAGGCAAAGCCGATGGCGAGGTCAGCGACAAGATCCTGATGGAATCCGCCGCCAAAACATGGAGTAAGACCGGCGAATGGCAGGTGTCCGGCGGCGGCGGCACGGTATGGGATTCCATCGTTTATGATACCGAGCTTGACCAGCTTTATATCGGCGTTGGCAATGGCAATCCGTGGAACCACCAAGAGCGTTCGAACGGCGAAGGCGATAATCTGTTCATCTCGTCCATCGTGGCGCTGAAGCCCGACACCGGCGAATATCTGTGGCATTATCAGGAAACACCCGGCGAAACTTGGGATTATACCGCTACGCAGCATATTATTCAGGCCGATTTGGACGTTGAGGGCAAGACCCGCAAGGTGCTGTATCACGCGCCCAAGAACGGGTTTTTCTTCGTGGTCGACCGGACCAATGGCAAGCTGATCAGCGCCAATCCGTTTGTCGACAATATTAACTGGGCGACCGGCTATGATCTGGCGACCGGGCGGCCGATGGAGACCCCCGAATCGCGCTTTTACAAGACCGGCAAGCCCTTTATCGGCATCCCGGGCGCTTTGGGCGCGCACAACTGGCACCCGATGAGCTACAACCCGAACACCGGCCTCGTTTATATTCCGGCGCAGCAGGTGCCGCAGGCTTATGCGGTGCAGATCAATGCGGAGGACGGCAAGCGCGCACCGGTCGGCTTCAACGTCGGCATGTCGTGGACCGAAACCGCCCTGCCCGACGACAAAGCGGCATTTAAGGCGGCAATCGCGGGCACGACCGGTCGTTTGGTGGCCTTTGACCCCAAAACCGGCAAGGTGGCGTGGAAGGTTGATTATCCCGCCGCATGGAATGGCGGCACGATGACCACCGCTGGCAATCTGGTATTTCAGGGGACAAGCCTTGGCCTGTTTAAGGCCTATAGCGCCGACAAGGGCAAGGAATTGCTCAGCCTCGACATGCAGTCGGGAATTGTCAGCGCACCCTCGACCTTCACCATCGACGGCGAGCAATATGTCGCCTTTTTGACCAGCAAGGGCGGCGCATTCCCGCTCGCTGCAGGGATTGCTGGCGGAGCGAGCCGGAAAGTGCCCAATATCCCGCGTCTGGTCGTGCTAAAGCTAGGCGGAACCGCTAAGCTCCCTGCCCTGACCGCGTCGAGTGAGATCGAATGGAACCCGCCGCCGAAGGAAGGCACGCCGGAAGAAATTGCCAAAGGGAGAGCACTCTACACCCGCAACTGTCTGGTCTGTCATGGTGATAGCGCGATTGGCAATGGCTTCGTCCCTGACTTGCGGATTTCCGCGCTGCTGGCCAGTAAAGATGGCTGGAATTCGGTGCTGATGGAAGGCGCGCTGAAGGAGCGCGGCATGGCAAGCTTTGCCAAGGTGCTGAAACCCGGCGAGGCGGAGCAATTGCGCTATTACGTCATCGACCGGTCGCATTGGACCAAGGCCAATGTTGCCGATATTGGCGCACCGGTTGCGCATCGATAGCGCATCGAAATCGCGGCAAATGCCTAAGAAATGGGCAGCCCGCGTTCGGGCTGCCTTTTTTTCGGGCGAATGCGTCTGATCGGCTGGGTAAATTCGCCCCAGTCCGTGACAGGAAAAATGGCACGAATCTTGATTTATCGTTAAAGGTCGCATCGACTGGATTCGAGCGGTCTGATTCAGTAATCCTGATTCGGGCCGCCGCGTTTGGCATTGCGACACACACAGGGGATAGACATGAAAAAGATCGAAGCCATCATCAAGCCCTTCAAACTCGATGAAGTCAAAGAAGCTTTGCACGAGGTTGGGGTATCGGGAATTACGGTGACCGAAGCCAAGGGTTTTGGTCGGCAAAAAGGTCATACCGAACTCTATCGGGGGGCCGAATATGTCGTCGATTTCCTGCCTAAGGTGAAGCTGGAAGTGGTGGTCGAAGATTCGATTGCGGACCGCGTCGTCGAAGCGATCTCCACAGCAGCCCAAACCGGCCGGATCGGCGATGGCAAGATTTTCGTTATCCCCGTCGAAGCGGCGGTGCGCATCCGTACCGGCGAACGCGACAACGACGCCATATAAAACCAAACATAATGCACAGAAGGAAAGCGTAATATGGGCACTTCAGCCAAAGACATTTTGAAGCAGATCAAAGAAAACGAGATCGAATGGGTTGATGTACGTTTTACCGACCCGCGCGGGAAATGGCACCATCTGACCATGTGCCAGTCGGCGATTACCGAAGATTCGTTGGAAGAAGGCCTGATGTTCGACGGATCTTCGATCGAAGGCTGGAAAGCGATCAACGAATCCGACATGGTGCTGCGTCCTGATCTGGACGCGGTTTATATCGATCCGTTCTCCGCGACACCGATGATGGTCATTGTGTGCGACATTGTCGAGCCTTCGGACGGCGCTCTCTATTCCCGCGACCCCCGCTCGACCGCCAAACGCGCCGAAGCGTATCTGAAAACCACCGGCATTGGCGACACCATCTATATCGGACCCGAGCCCGAATTTTTCATGTTCGATGATGTCCGGTTTTACGATGGCTATGACGGCAATGGCTTCAAGATCGACGACACCGAATTGCCGACCAATTCCAACCGTCAATATGACAGCGGCAATATGGGCCACCGTCCGCGCGCCAAGGGCGGGTATTTCCCCGTTGGTCCGGTCGATACCACCACCGACATCCGCGCCGAAATGGTCTCGACCATGCTGGAAATGGGCCTGCCGATGGACAAGCACCATCACGAAGTCGCTGCTGGGCAGCATGAACTTGGCATCACCTATGGCGAGCTCGTAGAGACCGCCGACCGGGTACAGATTTACAAATACGTCGTGCAGCAGGTGGCCCATGCCTATGGCAAGACCGCAACCTTCATGCCCAAGCCGATCAAGGCTGACAACGGCTCGGGTATGCACACGCATATGTCAATCTGGAAAGACGGCAAGCCGACCTTCGCTGGCGAGGGCTATGCCGGTCTGTCCGACACCTGCCTGTATTTCATCGGCGGCGTCATCAAGCATGCCAAAGCCTTGAACGCTTTCACCAACCCAACCACCAACAGCTATAAGCGGCTGGTTCCGGGTTTTGAAGCGCCGGTGCTGCTCGCCTATTCGGGCCGTAACCGCTCGGCATCGTGCCGGATTCCTTATGGCGCGGGTGCCAAGGCCAAGCGCGTGGAATTCCGCTTCCCCGATCCGTTGGCCAACCCCTATCTCTCGTTCTCGGCGCTGCTGATGGCGGGTCTGGACGGTATCCAGAACAAGATCCATCCGGGCGAAGCGATGGACAAGAACCTGTATGACCTGCCGCCGGTCGAGCTGGCTCAGGTTCCGACGGTTTGTGGTTCACTGCGCGAAGCCTTGCTGGCCTTGGAAGCCGACCATGAATTCCTGCTGCAAGGCGGCGTGTTTTCGACCGACCAGATCGAAGCCTATGCCGAACTGAAATGGGAAGAAGTTTCCCGCTGGGAAACCACACCTTCGGCGGTGGAATTCGACATGTACTACAGCGCCTGATCTGTCCGCGCGAACAATATGCCCCGGCGGAAGCGATTCCGCCGGGGTTTTTATGTCACAGTGGATGGTGCCGAAAATTCGGGCCGCTGCCATTTACCGCTTTGCATAATAGCGGCCAGTGTATCGACGGCACGCCAGATGTCTGTAAATCGGACATAGAGCGGCGTCAGTCCAAAGCGCACAATGTCCGGGGTCCGGTAATCCCCGATCACACCCCGTGCGATCAGGGCATTGTTGATCGGCCAACCATCGCGATGAGCAAAACTAATATGACTCCCGCGCTGCAACGGATCGGTCGGTGTAACCAATGTAAACTCCGGGCAATTCTGCGCCATTAACGCCGCGAAATAGTTGAACAATTGGGATGACTTTTGCCACAGCGCCGCCAAATCGACGCCGTCAAAGGATCCTACTCCCGCTTCCAGCGCCAACATCGACAATATTGGCGGTGTACCGGTCAAGAACCGCTTCATACCCTGTCCCGGCGTAAATTCATCGATGAAATCAAACGGGGCAATATGCCCCATCCATCCCTGCATGGCGGGCTGCATCGCGGCCTGCCGCGGCCCAGCTACATAGACAAAGCCGGGTGCTCCGGGTCCGCCATTTAAATATTTATAGCCGCAGCCCACGGCATATTCACTACCCGATCCGCGGATATCGAGCGGGATGGCACCAACTGAATGGCTGAGGTCCCAGATGACCGGAATGCCGCGCTCCGCCGCCGCGGCATTGACCGCGGCCATGTCAAATCTTGCTCCGGTCCGGTAATGGACATGGGTCAGCAACAATGCGGCGCAGTTATCATCCAGTGCGGCTAGAATGGCATCACGATCTGCCAATCGTAAAGTCAGATCCAGCGTATCGGCGACCCCGGCGGCAACATAGGCATCGGTTGGGAAATTACCCGCTTCGCTTAAGATAGTCCGTCGGCCTGGTCGTTGACGGACCAGCGCGGTGAGCAGTTTGAAGATATTGACGCTAACCGAATCGGTGACGATCACTTCGCCCGGTCCGCCACCGATCAAGGTCGCAATCCGGTCACCGATCCGCTGCGGCGCATCAATCCAACCGTTGCGGTTCCAACTGGTCACCAGATCGCACCCCCATTGCTTCGCCACTGCGTCATCGAGTGCCGCCTTAGTCGCGCTCGGCAAGGCCCCCAACGAATTGCCATCAAGATAAACCACATCCTCCGGCAATGAAAAGCGCGCCCGAAATTTGCCAAGGGGATCGGCTGCATCGCGCTGCTCGGCCTCTGTGAAGCCCGCAATCATCTGGCAAATGCCCGCAAAATGGCTGCCCTTTGCGCAGCCCAGCTTTGGCTATCCGGGGTGATCAGTTCGACATGGCCCTCGCCCGCTATTGTCACTGTATCGACCTTCTGTCCCCGCCCGCGCGTGATGCTCTGATAGCGGCTGGCATAAACCGGCGGCGCAACATGATCGCGGTCGGCATTGAACAGCACTTGCGGCACCGCGCTTACCGGCATTTCCGGTGGAGAGGTCCGCTGATACTCCCCTCCCGCCATCAGGCGCGGGGCATCGGTTCCGCAAGGATGACCGACCCGCTGCTCCCCGGCCCGGAGATCAGGCAATCCGCCTTGGCTGACCACCAAAGCGATGGGCAGTGCCTGTGTGCCCCGTAAACCATCATCGGCGGCCAAGCCCTGGCGCTGCGACAACCACAGCGCCAGATGACCGCCCGCGCTATGGCCGATCACGACAATCTTGTTGGTCGCAAATCCATATTCACGACTCTTTTGCATCAGCAAATCCGCCGCCGCCGCAATATCCTGAAACGTTCCCGGATAACCGCCGCCACGGTCCACGCCGCGATATTCGATGTTCCAAACCCCAATACCATTCTGGCGCAGGTCATCGGCGATCCAGTTCATAATATCGCGCTCGGCAATCGCGGTTTGCCAGCATCCGCCATGGATCATCAGCACCGCCGGAAATCCATTCTTGCCCTCAGGCCGCCAGATATCGACGACCTGCAAAGCGTCATCGCCATAAGTAACGGTCGCATCGGGCTTGGGCTGGGCGCGCGAGAGCAGATCGGGCCAGCGCATCACCGGTTTGTCCGCATTTGTCATCGGCACTATCCCTCCCGAACACGCCGCTAGCAGCATAAGGATCACGACCCACCAACGCATCAATAGTCCCTCGAAATGCGCGCATTGACGCTTTGTCGGCCAATTGTGGATATGGTCGATAGCAAGGACAGCCAGCGGCTGATCTGAAATTCCAATCTGGTCGCGCTATAGCCCTGCCCATCGGTGATGATTTCAACATAGGTGCGATCAGTAATATATTTGCCAACCGCCACCGACGTGCCCTGACCAGTGTTGGGATCGGCGGCAACGATACGCAACCGGTCGAGCCCAACCGCACGGCGCAGGCTGTTGATCGGGTCGAGCCCGCCATTGCCGTTCATGGCGGCTACGGCAGAAGCCAGTTGCAACGCCTCTGGCGCGGACAGATTGGTAAGCGAAGTCCCGAACAGCATTCTGGCCAGCAATTCGTCCTCTGGCAGAGCCGGGTTGCTGGAAAAGGCGATGATCGGCCGGTCACCGGTTCCACTAATCATTACCTTGGCCTCCAAATCGGACAGCCGCGATTCGGCGACAATGTCGAGCAGGGGATTGGGTGGACGATTGCCGATAAAGCGGATGGTGCCTCGGGTCAGTTGGAAACGGCGTCCGGAAAAGTCATAATCGCCCCGGATCATGTTCGCATCGCCAGTCAGCGCAAAATTGTCCACCGGGCCGGATACCTGCAGCTTTGCCCGCCATTCGCTGTCCAGGCCCAAACCTTCGACCATCAACCGGCTGGGTGCGGTGGCGGTCAGGGCAAAACGCCATGGGCGGTCCACGATCACCAGCGGGCGTTCGTCGGCGCGGCGATTGATTTCACGGGTCTTGATGTTGGGTAGGCTGGCCGTCGCCTGCGCCCGGCCAAAGCGGAAAAAGCTGCGGTTGAGCGTGACATCGCCCGAAATGATGCCGCCGCCACGATTGCTGGTAATGGCAATCGGACCGGAAACCGTCGCGGCAAAATCGTCACGGGCGATCAGCACGGCGCGATCTGCGATTAGCTTTAGATCAATGCCGATGCCCTCGCCTGCACCCGTCGCCAAGTCGAAACTGCCGCTGCCCGATACTGTGCCGCCGCCGCTGGTATTGCCGGTGAAACGCTCGAAACGCAGCCGCGATCCGTCAAACTGGCCATCGGCCTTGATCCCGCTCACCACAGTCCCGGTTAGCGGACTTTCCAGCCGGGCATTGCCAGTTTGCGCGCGGCCTTCAATCTGCGGATTGGCCACGGACCCCCTGATATCTGCGGTCAACGCTACCGTCCCTGTCAGGTCGAAAGTTTCTACACCGGTCAAGCGCCACAAAGATTCAGCCCCGCCAACAAACCGCGCCTGTGCAAACAAGGGTGCAGTCCGAATGCTGTTGCTCCAGTTCGGCCCATTGTCGATCCCGGTTATCCGCGCTTGCAATCGGCCAATGGTCTTTCCGCCCGAATTGATAACACCGCGCGCAGCAAGATTGCGCGATGTCAGCGCAAGATTGAGGCCGAGGTCCGCAGGCGCAGAGGTCATAACCAGTCCCGAGCGCGTCAGACCACGCACGTTCAGCTTGGCTGAACCGGTGGGCATGGCATCGCCCGATTGACGAAACTCCGCCGTGCCGCTCGCAATGCCGCCGAGACCAAGCCCGTCAAAGCCGATGTCGAGCAGCGTAAGCGGCATTTTGGCAAATTGCAGCGACAGCTCGCTGCTGCCCTGCCCAACAAGGCCAGCGAACCGCACCTCTCCTCCCGCATATCGCAGAGCGGTCGGGGCAACCCGCCAGCCATCTCCGGTGCGCGTTATCACCATATTGCGGGTCAGGCGCAGCGGCCGATTTTCAAATTCTCCGCTGGCGGCAATGCTATAGCGGTCGAGCGTGATTTGCGCGCTCCCTTGCAAAGCAAAGCTGCTGCCCCGGGTCCCGGAGATGGACGCTGTGGCGCTGCCGCTGCCATTGACCAGCTTGGCATTGGCGGCCAGCCGCCCGATCATGAGGCTACCCCGGCTAATCCCCTGCGCACTGACCGTCGCATCCACCGTTGAGCGTCCGTCGGCCAGCACCATGTCCGCCTCCAGCTTGCCCACCCGGATCGCCAGCGGGAAGCGACCAGTGAACCGGGCGTTCCGGGCGGTCAGGTCCGCACGGACAATCTGGCTATTGCCATTGGGCCGCAGCAATATGGTCCCTTCAACCCCGCCGCCCGCAAGCGTAAAATTTCCGTCCAGTCCATCCGCGCCCGGTCGCACGGTTCCCGTGGCAATCGTGTCCGATACGTTGAGCCGATCAAAACGGATCAGCGCCTGTCCGCCCGCTGGCAAGAGGATCGCCCCATTGCCATCGAAAGGCCCCAAGGTGGAACCGCCGCTGGTGCCAAAGGTAAAGCCGCGCGCCTCAGGCACCAACGCCAACCGCACCCGCGACAGTCCGGCGGCATCCATCGGGTTATAGAGCAGCAAATCGACATTCGGCCGGTCAAGCAACCCTTTCAGGTCGATATCGAACCGCCCATATTGGCTGTGTGTGCCATTGCCGACAAAGGCAAACGCGCCTTCGGGCAGTTGCCGACCGTCCGCCGACAGAGTTAGCTTGGGCGATACAATCTTCAAGGCATTGAAGGCGAGCCGCCGATCCTGTGTCAGACTCAGCCCGGTCGTCAAACTGGGCAATCCGCCAGCCAGTTGCCGAAGGAAATCATTATCGAGGCGGAGCAATTGCGCCTTGGCGTCCCCGGCCAGTGCAATCCCGCCTGTTCCCGGCGTAAAGCGCAGATTGGCAAGCACATTGGCGCGCCCCACCCCTTTTTGCTCAAAGCCTAGCGCCTGCGCGTCCAGTGTAATCAGATAGTCACCGCTCGCCAGCACCGCATCCACCTTCGCCACGCCGCTCGCTTCTGCTGTCTTTATCGTAATCGGCGTTGACGTTATTCTGCCTTTTTCCGCACGGATCATGCCTACCAAGGTCAAATTGCGGGCGATCCGTTCGATCAGTTCGCCATTGCCTTCGACCCCCGCCATGCTCGCCTCAACCGGGATCGACCAACCCACAGCATCACGCCGCCCCTTGCCTTCGACCTGCAAGTTGACCAGCTCCGTCTTACCCAGAATAACGCGCGGCGAGGCGAGCAGATATTGGTAGCGCAATTCCTGCAACGGCCCGTTTAGGATGGCCTGCAAACGCACCGCCTCCCCCGCGATACTGCCGCCTCCTGTGGATGCAAGATTTGCCGCCAACTGCCCCGGCTGCGCTATCCCGAGATCAATTCGCATCGCATCTAGCGCGTTGCGGCCCAGATCAATCCCACCCTTTGCGGTCAGCGCAAGTGCCAATGTTCGCGCCGTTCCCTGCAGCCGGATGACTTTATCGGCATATTCACCTGATCCCCTGATCCGCACCTCGGGAGCGGTGAGGCGCTGCGCCAAACCGGCTGGAAACAGCGCGCTTTGCGCCGTTCCCGACAATCCGAATATACCGCTGCGCAAAGCAAGACCCGCATTCGCAAGGCGGATCGTGTCACTTTTGATCAACAGGGAACCATTCCAGCTCTCCCAATCGCCATCGCCGTTAATGCGCGCCGCGATAGGCCGATCCAGCTTCAGATAGCGGGCTAGCACACCATTGATGGGCATATTCACTTGGCCATCCAGATCGAATCTGCGCTGCTCAGGCTCGGCATTAAGTGCCAGTGTCAGGCTGTCTCCGCTGACGGCGGTCTTACCATTGAGCGAAACGACCGCGCGACCAGACCGGATATCAAGGGCGCCGCTCAGACTGGCCGATTGCGTGGTCCCTGTTATGGCTTGATCGATGGTGACGGAATCGAACACGAACCGTCCGATAAAAATATCGAAATCGGGCAGCAACGGCTGTGGCTGCTTCGGAGGAATTAGTTCGGGCAGCCGAAGAAGATTGGCCTTGGCCGCCTCAAGTTCGCGAATATGCAGCTCCCGGAACAGCCAGGACAAGGGCCGCCAATCCAGCCGCGTTTCGGCAACACGCAAGAAGGCCCCCCTGGGATCGGACAATTCGAGATCGCGAAGGACTGCGTTGCGGAACACAGAGCCTTCGATAGCCCCGATGCCAATCCGCAATCCGTTTTCCGGTCGCTGCTTTTCGATCTGCGCGATGATGTACCTATGCCCTGCCGCGCTGTCGATCCAGCGCACCGCGCCGAATGCAGCGATGAGCAGCAGTGCCAAAAGGAGCAGCGGAATCCAAACACGCTTCTGCCGCCACGGGCTTTTTCTTGGTTGGAGAGCTTCGTCCGCCACCATCAAAACGCCTGTCCCAGCGAGACCGCTATCGCGATCCGGCTGTCCCCGGTTTGCGGATTGATCGGGGTACCAACGTCGATGCGAATCGGTCCGAAGCTGCTGTAATAGCGCAGCCCGATTCCAGCACCGATCCGGAATTCGGAAAAGTCGGGGGTGGAGCTATCATAGACATTGCCCGCATCGACAAACGGCACCACACCGAAATTACCGAACCGCACCCGCGCCTCCAGCGAAAATTCGGCCAAGCTGCGTCCGCCAACAGGATCGTTGTTGACGTCCCTTGGGCCGATACGCTGAAACCCATAGCCGCGCACCGAACCGCCGCCGCCCGAATAGAGCCTGCGTGACGGTGCGATATCGACTGTATCGGACCCGGCGATAGTGGCCAACCGCCCGCGCGCCGCCAGCACCAGCCGTTCACCCGCCGGTTGATAAAAACTGCCGTCGACCTGTGCCTTGACATAGCCATGCCCGCCATCCGACCAGGAATATTCGGGCGATAGCCGGGCGCTTAGCCGGAACCCTTTGGACGGATTGAGCAAGTCATCGCTGGCATCATAGCCGATAAATCCATTCAACCCGGCAATGCGAAAACTCTCCCGATCATCGGTGCGTATCAGCCCCACCGCATCACGCTCCTGCGACCACAAAGCCTCAACACCAGCGGACCATGTCCAGCGCTTCTGGTAATTGATGTTCGACAGGCGTTCGATATTGGCCGACAGGGTGGCGGTTCGGGCTTCAAAAGCGGACCGGTCGATATTGGCGAAAACTAGCGATGCGTTCAGCACCTGATCGCGCTTGCGGAAATTATTCCGGCGGAAAGTGACGCTGCCCGCCTGTTCCTGCGTGCCCGCCAATGCCGATACCCGCAGCAATCCTTCGGGCGGAAACAGGTTGCGATGTTCCCATGTCGCGGTGGCCTTTATGCCCTCTCCGGTGCCATAACCGAGCTCTCCCGATATGGTGCGCAGCCGCGCGGGGGTAACATCGACCGCGAGATCAGCAATCTCGCCATCTCCGGTTGGAACCGGCGTCACCGAAACCGTCGAGACAATACCCGTTGCGATCAGCGCACGGCGCAAATCTTCAACGTCGGAAAGTCGATACACATCACCGGGATCAAAACGCGCGAGACTCTGCACATGCTTTGCGCCGAACAAGCGCACATCATTCATCCGCACCTGACCAAAAACATAACGTCCACCCGGATCGACCGGCAACAGCAGATCACCGGCGTATTTTTCAAAGTCGACGGTCAGTTCCGGCTCATCGACCTTCGCAAAGGCATAGCCGTTTTCCAGCATGGCCGTATGCATGGCCGCGCTTCCCAAGATGATCCGGTCGCTGTCGATCAGATCACCAACAGACAGGCCCAAGCTTTGCAAAACAATGGGCCGGTCGGGGTCTTGCAATTGCTCCGCGCCGGGCAAGTCGATTTTAGCAAAAACAAACGGTGCGCCGGGAAGGATCCGGAAATTGACGGTCAATCCACTTTGGCCCGGAGAAGCATCGATATTATATCGGACTACTGCGTCATAATATCCGGCAATCCGCATCAGCCGCTCGATCAAATCCCGGTCGCTTTCGCTGCGCCGCTTGATCTGAGCAAAGTTGGCATCGCTTTTTTCCGTGGACTCAAGCACCGAAAGTTCAGCAAACCGACCCGCAATCGCCGCGTTGTCAGGCCAACCGGTTACGACAACCCGGTATCTTTGCGCCTCCATTGAGTCTTGCGCGGTATCGGCGCGGTCTGTCAGACCTTCCTCCGCAACCTCGGCTTGCACCTGCGCAGCATCCTGATCGACATCGCCTTGTTCGACCTCGCTAGACCCATCGTCAGCGAAACCATAGCGCTCCTCAAAATCGGCAAAGACATCAACGGTATCATCTGCCGCCCCTGTGGACGGAGCCGACAAGTCCGGCCACTCGACCTCCATGTCGGGCAAATCATCGAGCGGGGCATCGGGATTGAGCGGCGCAAAATCCGGGTCGGATGGCACGGTAGCAGTCTGGTCCTGCGCCAACACCGGCCATGAAACCAGCAGACAGAACAGGACACAGATACTTTTCAGATAGGGCGACACTAACACAGCATTGGCCATAGACCGACATCCGGCGCTATGCCAGCCAAACCGGCGCATATGCATGGGTTTTTCGCGCCGTTTTAACGTTGGGTTAACTATAAGGTTTCATAATTCCCAGTGTTGAAAGCGGTATCCGCACAGTCGCAGAATCCTGCGAAGGGGTCTGCCGAATGGGAAAGTTTCTAAAATGTCGAAATGGTCTCAAGCATTGCTGAAAACTACGCTGGCTCTGTCTTTGGTGACGGGAGCCTTGGCTAGCAGCGTCGGCGCGCAAACCGTCGGTCTGGCCGCTGGTCCAGCTGGCGGCACTGTGGCTATCGAGAGCGAAATCGCGGTCGAGCGAACATCAACCGATGCCAATGGACAAACCGCTGTGCAATGGGTGAAGCCCAATGAAACCAAGGTCGTACCCGGCGACAATCTGTTGTTCACCAACCTCTATCGCAACACCAGCGGCGCGGCGGCCTCTGGGTTTGTTGGTAACAATCCAGTCCATCCTGCAGTCAGCCTGACCGGCATTTCCGAGCCCTGGGCAATGGTATCGGTCGATGGCGGGAAGAATTTCGCCAAGCTGGAGACATTGACAGTCACAGAAACTGTCGATGGTACCAGCAGCACCCGCCCCGCCGAATATAAGGACGTAACCCATATCCGCTGGACCTTCACCGATCCTATTGCCAACGGTCAATCCGGTAAGCTGTCGTTTCGTGCGGTCGTGAAATAGGACGCGAAATAATTCAGATTGCCGTCGTTTCCGCCGGATGCGCGATCGGGTTTCGCGCTGACCGGCTCGCGACCAGACAGGCGACAACGATCAAGACCGCACCCAATAGCGTGGAAATCGTCACCGCCTCGCCCAATATATACCAGCCGAGAATGGCCGCCCAAATAAACGCGCTATATTCCATATTGGCCAGTATCTGGGTTTCCGCGCGGGCATAGCCCCAACTCATCAGCCATAAGGACAACACCGCCAGAAAAGCGGCAAAGGCAATGCCCGGCCAATGGATGCTGTCGGGCACTTCGAGCAGCCATGGCGCAAAGGGGAAGTAACACAGCCAAACCAGCAGATTCTGAAAAACCGCAATCTCCATCGGATTGGCGACCAGCGCCTGTTGCCGCTGCATCACCAGATTGACCGCATAGAGCACCGCCGACAGCAAAATTGCTGCAAAACCCCACCAATGATCAGGACTGACCTCGCCCTGAAACTTGCCGAGCGCGATAATCCCGACGCCGACGAGACCAATAGCTGAGCCCGCCCAAGCGGCGCCGCGTACTTTTTCGCCCAAGGTGATGCTGGCAAAATAAATCGCCAAGATCGGCGCAATGAAGCTGAGCGCAATGGCCTCCGCCACTGGCGTCCGAGCAAGTCCCCAGAAAAACAGCAAGCCCATCAGGCAAGAAACCACGGCGCGCCGCGCATGGATTGCCAGCACGGGCCGAGTGGGCCAGCTCGGTTTGCTCGCGAGAAACACGACCAGCGCCAGCACAAAGCCAATCCCCATTCGCCAGAATAGGACGTTGTAAACCCCCAATGCCTGGGTAAGTCCCTTCATCAAGACATCCATCAACGAGAAGCTGGCAAGACCCAGCAACACCATGATGATTGGCATGGCGGTTCCGGAGCCCGCCGCCGGAATAGTGGGTGATTGTCCTGCTGACATGGCCGCCGCTATCCGTTAACCCTGTGCGGCTGTCCAGCGGGATTTTGGTATGGCGCGGACAATAAGGCCCGTGCGAAGCCCGCTTGACCTGTTAGCGAAAGCGATTACCAGCGACCGCACAACGACAATCCAAGGCAACGGCCATTTCCGATACCGACAAAAAACCTGTGGCCCATGCACCTGTGGTTGGCAAATTCCTGACCGGCAGCCTGCTGCGCCATGTCACGGTTATGACGCTGACGTCCAGCGTGGGCCTGCTGACCATGTTTGTCGTGGATTTTGTCAACCTGCTGTATATCGCACAATTGGGAGTTCCGGCGCTGACCGCGGGAATGGGCTATGCCGCGACAATCCTGTTCTTTTTCAACGCCATCAACATCGGATTGATGATTGCAACCAGCGCGCTGGCATCGCGAAAAATTGGTCAGGGCGACGCGGAATACGCCCGGCGTCTTTTGACCAATGTTTCCGTGATTGGTCTGGCCTTCGGCATTCCAATTGCATTTTGTTTCTGGTTTTTTTCGCCCGATCTGCTCGATTTGGCCGGGGCGAGCGGCACGACTAAATCCGCCGCGATCCTCTATATCACCATCGTCGCGCCGATCCTGCCGCTGAGCGTGATCAGCATGATATGCTCTGGATTTTTGCGCGCGCACGGCGCTGCGCGTCTTGCGATGAACGTGACGCTCAGTCTGGGGATCACCAACGCGATACTCGATCCGATCTTTATCTTTGGTCTTGATATGGGTTTTGTCGGCGCGGCATGGTCGACAATATGCGCATCGTTGGTGTCCGCGTTGTTTGCCATTGTTCCGGTCATCCGCCAGTTTGGCGGTTTTCAGCCATGGTCCCTTCCACAGTTTCAAGAGGACCTGCCTGCGATTACCGGCATTATGTTTCCGGCCGTTCTGACCAACCTGGCCACCCCGGCAGGCGGCTTTATTGCGTACCGGTTTATGGGTGACTATTCCGATGACGCGATTGCGGGCTATGCCGTGATTGGCCGGATGGTGCCGGTGCTGTTTTGTCTAATCTTCTCGCTATCGGGCGCGGTGGGGCCGATAATCGGGCAGAATTTCGGCGCGCATCAGTTTGACCGGGTGCGCCAAACCCTGCGCCAGGCGATGTTGTTCGCCTTTTTCTATACGCTCGCGATTTGGCCGCTGGTCCTGATACTCTCCGATCCCATCGCAAACCTGTTCAAGCTGGGGCCAGAGGGTCGTGAACTGTTTTGGCTGTTTGCCTTGGTGTTCACACCGCTGTTCTTTTTCAACGGTATGCTGTTCATTTCCAATGCGGCCTGCAACAATCTGGGCCGGCCGAGCTGGTCGATGTGGACCAACTGGGGCCGGAATATCTTGGGAACCTTGCCTTTCATCTGGCTGGGAAGTCATTATTTCGGTGCGCCCGGTGTTCTGCTGGGTCCTGCTTTTGGCGGGATCGTGTTCGGCATCGGCGCCTATTGGCTATCGCGCAATCTGGTCGGGAAACTGCAGCAAACTCCCATCGTCCCTGCTCCCCAATCGGCGTTGGCGCAGCAAAATTAACTTACCATCAGCCTTCGTCCCATCCTGAAACAGGACGAATTTGGGCGGCGCGTGCGCACCATTTTTCAACTATATCAGTCCAATAGACCATTCCCCTTGGACTAATGCGCGCCCAAAAAGGACCGACCCGATTACTACCCGCGTTCCGCCTCCCTATGTCCCGCCACTGTTTGGCAAGGGACCCAATATGATCGCAGTCCCCGGTGGCATGATCGCGGTGCCGGCGGAAACGCGCCCGGCTGAACCTGCTCCCACACCGACAAGCATAATCGCGGCGTCGCCAATATCCGAGCCGCCAGCGGCCCAGACCAAACCCTCGCTGCTCGGCATTTGGGGGCAAAAGGTGCGCTTGCTGATTGGTAAATTGTCGGTCCGGGAAAAACTATTAAGCGGTCTGCTGGCGCTCGCTCTGTTCATTTTGCCCGTGTTGTTGCCGCAATCGGGCCTTGATACCAGCGGGCTTGGTGCCGCCGCTTCGGCGCAGGCGATTGAAAAACCTGCGGAAAATTTCCCCGGTTCTGCATTTTACTTTATCGACCCGAATTATGCGATTCCGCAAAATTACGGCGAATTTGGCGCAGATTTGTCGAGCGGCTCAGGCGGTGATCTCGCCGCGATGCTGCCCGACGCCGAAACCCGCAACTATGCCGAGCGGCCCAGCCTGATCCCGGCCATCGCCTTCAATGGCACGATGACCGACAACCAACGCGCGCTGCGCTGCCTAACCCTCGCCATCTACTACGAATCGGCAACCGAACCCGATCTGGGGCAGGAAGCGGTGGCACAGGTCGTGCTCAACCGCGTTCGCCATCCCAGCTATCCCAACACCGTGTGCGGGGTAGTGTTTCAGGGTAGCGAGCGGCGCACCGGATGCCAGTTCAGTTTCACCTGCGACGGCGCGATGGCCCGTACCCCCAGCGCCTTTTACTGGCGCCGCGCTATGGCGGTGGCCAGCCGCGCATTGGCGGGTAACATCGCCTCTCCGGTGGGCACAGCAACGCATTATCATACCACAGAAATTTACCCCTATTGGGCACCCAGTCTGAAGTTCCTCGGCACCATTGGCGCGCACCGGTTTTACAGCTGGAAGGGTAGTGCAGGCCTGGCAAGTGCCTTTACCGACCGCTATCGCGGCGGCGAACCGATGGCCGCGCCGAAACCGCGCAGCGCCAGCGCCGACGATATCAGTCCGATCCTCGATCCGATTGCGCTCGAAAAAGCCTATGAGGCAGGCCGCAAAAAGGCCGAAGCCGAAGCGGCCAAGCAAGAGGCGGCCAATGCCGCCGCCGCCGACAACGCACGCCGCCACAATCTGCCAATACCTGGCGGCAATGACCCGATGGGAACCGCCAAATACCGCACCCCCGACTATAGCCGCGAATCGCAGCAACGGGGCGGCGACAGTGCTTATGCCGGACAGAAACTGCCTGGCGTCAGCCAGATCAAACCGGAATTCGAAAACGCGGGTAGCTGGAAAGCGCGGCCGGGTAGTTAGAACCAAAGCCGATCCCGCAATCCGTTCATATCGAGCGTAGTCGAGATACGGCGAAGATACGCGCCTAGGTCGGTGTCTCGACTTCGCTCGACACGAACGGTGCAATCAGCAT